>JAEYWB010000236.1 GCA_023429275.1 Planctomycetota bacterium | reverse complement strand
GGGAAATCGTCACGCTGATCGGGGCGAACGGGGCGGGGAAGACGACGACGCTCCGGACGATCTCGGGGCTGCTCACGCCGACTGGCGGCTCGATCGAGTTCGAAGGGGAGAGGATCGTCGGCCGGGCTCCCCACCGGATCGTGCAGCAGGGGCTGGTCCATGTTCCCGAAGGGCGAGGGATCTTCTCGAACCTGACGGTCGAGGAGAACCTGCAGCTCGGGGCGTACGGTCGCAGCGATCTCCGGCAGGTCATCACCGACCGGCAGCGGGCGCTCGATCTCTTTCCGCGCGTGCGGGAGCGGCTCCACCAGAACGCCGGGACCCTCTCCGGCGGGGAGCAGCAGATGGTCGCCATCGCCAGGGCGATCGTCGCCCGTCCCCGGCTGCTGCTGCTCGATGAACCGTCCCTCGGCCTCGCGCCGCAGATCGTCCAGACGATCTTCCAGGTGATCCGCGAGATCAACGCGCAAGGGACGACGATCCTGCTGGTCGAGCAGAACGCCCGCATGTCGCTGCAGGTCGCCCACCGGGCCTACGTGCTCGAAGTCGGCGAAATCACGATGTCGGGCGCAGCGTCCGACCTCGCGGCGAGCGACGAAGTGCGGAAGGCCTACCTCGGGGTTCATTGAGCCAATCGGCAACCTGGGCGACCCTGCGAAGGGAATGCAGAAGCTCCCAGGTACCACTCACTCCGCGCGGAGTGCGACCCCGGCCCTGCCTGCCGCTTCCCCCCCCGCAAGTGGAACTCCTCCCTCGCATGGCCGCCCACACTCTGAGCGACGCTGGGTAACGCTCACCGGGGCTTCCCGTTCGTCCACACTGGTCCAGACCTGGCCATCCCGCCGCATTGGAGGCTCCCGGATGGGGGGAAGGGCACGGAGGGGAAGCTCACTTGGCCCGGTCGCCCACGCCCGTCGAAAACGGAGGATATGCCCGGCCGAAAGAAAGTCAGAAGGTCAATGGCGTTGGACGCCGCCCGGCCCGTCCTGCCGCGTCCGCCGTTTCAGCGATTCGGCGGCACGAATCGCCTGGGCGGGAGTGATGTGATAGATGCGGATCGAGTATCCGACAACGGCGACAGGTTCGAACAGGTCAACGAAGTATCGATACTGTCGATCCCGGCCATACAGGTAATTCGCACTCAGGACATACCAGCCAGGCCTCGGGCCGGATCCCTCCCGCGCGTCATCACTGGTTGCCGAAAAGCCGGTCGGACAGGACGGGGGTGTCGGGGACTTGGGAATGCCGATCATGACTGCGGAATAGGCGCTTTCGCAGATCCTGCCGTCGATCTGGACGTCAGGATGATTCTCGAGCCATGTCTTGAGACGCCAGATGTCTTGCCCCCAGTCGAAATTGCTGCCCAGCAGATGTCGGCCTCCCTGCTTCGGCCCCCCGGCCAGCTCATTGAAATAGGACAGGCTGTGAGGGAACACCAGCACGCTGCTCGTGACAGACCAGGCGAGCGATCCCAGGACCGCGACGGCAAAGACCCGATTTCGCCTGCCGGGGGAACTGACGGAAAAGACGATCGCCACCTTGCTGAGCCAGATGTAGAAGAACGGGAGCGCCAGAATCACATAGCGAGCGTTGACGGAAAAGCCCGTCTGGCTGCTGACAAACACGAAAACCAGCAGCGCCGGGGCAAGGAGGAGGAACTCTTCGCGGAATGGCCGACGAAATCCGGACCCGCAGGCCGTCGCCAGCACAGCCAGCGCCAGCAAGCTCCAGTTTCCCAGCGGCTCCTTAACCGCCAGTGCATACAAGTAGTAGTACCACCAGCCGCGGTCGGCCCAGACCCCTCCCAGATACGAGGGGAGTCCGCGCTCGAAATCTCTTTTCTGGGTGTCGATTCCCTGGAGGAACTCGGCTGGGACGGGAACCGGGAGCGCGGCGAGGATCGTCTGTTGAAAGCGATTTCCGTCGATGGTCTTTCGTTCCCCATCGACATCCGTCTCTCTCCCGCCGAACGAGTGACTGTGGAAGCGGTAGTCGCCGAGTGGCTGAAATGACCGGTCGAATCCATACCCCAGGTTGATCACGTTCATCGCGATCGCGAGCACCACGCCGAGCTGCCACGCGGGCGGCTTCGGCGGCGTTCGATCTGTTGCTGCTGAGCTCCCGCCTGGGAAGACCCTCCACACTCCCCAGATCAGCGGCCACACGGCAAAGGCGATCACCCAGGTGAGTTTCGTCAGCGGGAGAATGCCAAGTGCAATTCCGGCCGCGGTGGCCCGAATCGCTGTCGGATCGAGCAACCAGCGACGCAACAGGTAGAGGGCGACCATTCCCATCGCGGCGGCCGTCGCATCAGGACACACCGTGGCCCCCCACGCCAACGTGAACGGCGAGAAGCACTGAAGGATCAGAAAGAGATAGCCGGAGGCCTCCCCGTAAATCTCTCTCGAGAGAAGAAAGCCACAGTATCCGCCGAGGAGGAGGAACGGGATCAGGCTGCCTCTCGCCAGGAATGTGCACCATCGGACTTCATCACGCGTGTTGGTGGCGATGAAATCCTCCCCCAGGCTCCACTCGCAACGATCCAGCGGTCTCGGGGAATAGGACTTCAGATCGAAGCTCGGCTCGCGGATCGCGAGCGGGATCGAGATGACGATGCGTGTCAGCGGAGGATTGACGTGAAATACGTCGAACTGCTTTGTCTTCCAGAAGTAGGCCGCGGCTCCCAGGTGCCCCGCCTCTGTTCGACCGAGGCCGTTCGACCAGCTCATCCAGCCGACCAGGATTGCGTGTACGCCCAGAAGGGAGGCCGCGAGGTACTTCATGGCTGCTGACCGTCCGCTCCGGCCATCCCTTTCCTGGAAGTTCCCGCCGTCGGTGATCTGAAGCCGAACTCCACGAGCAGCAGGACCCCGAGCGCCGCCAGGCCGGCCGCGACCCACGAGGGCCACGTCAACGGGGGAGCCGGGGAAGGCTGGTTCGAGAGAAGCCGCCGGCCCCAGGCGACGAGATCCTCCAGATGGTCCAGCCCGCCCGGATGGGTCTGAACCGGATTCGGGGACTGGTCCTCGGGGGGATTCAGCCAGAGCGATCCGGGCTTGGGCTGAAAGACGAACAGGGAGTCGGACGCGTCGTTGACTCGAGCCTCCGTGATCTGCAGCGTGAGGTCGGAGAGGGCGGGTGGCCTCTCCCCGGAAGCCTGGGCCGAGCGATCGTACGTGATCGCGCGGATCGCCGAGGGGAGCCAGATCCCCGGCTTGACCTCGCGATGCCCTTTCAGTTCCGATCGAAAGGCGACTTTCCCGGAATCGATGTCGTACGAATCGCGGGCCACGAGGGCACATCCCCGTTCTGCGTCGAGCCACAGGACATCCAGGCCGGGTATCTCCAGGACGTGGCACTCCCGCCCCTCGACGACTTCCAGGGCGGGACGCGCCACGAAGCGGTCACTCTTCGCCACGTCGCGCAGCATCAGCGGAGCCCCGGCGCGGGTCGGGGCTTTCCGGCCCGTCAGCGGCCAGATGCCCGTATGGATGAGGATTGGTTCTCCGGGCATGCTCCCCGGGAGAGGAGCATCCGGCTTCCAATCGGGCGTCTTGTTGTAGGCCCGGTTGGTGACCCAGTCGTCGAACGCCTGATTGTTCTCGACGATGCAGTGGCGGCGACGCGGATCGAGCTCCCAGGGGAGGTCATCGGAACCATGAGCCGTTTCATGGCTGAACAGATTCGGGGCTTTGGCGATGACGATTCTGCGGAGATAAGCGCCGGACGGGAACCGGTCGTCGCCCAGATAGGCATCCTCGCCTCGGTAGTCGAAGTAGATGCTCTCGATCTTCGCCTGCGCCTTTGCCAGTGCGGATTTCAGCTCCGCGGTGCTCAGGATCGCTGGCGATCGATGCTCCGACCCCGACGCACCGTGGCAGGCCAACCACGAGCAAAGCAATGCGACGCGATAGACCATGTCTTAACCGTTCTGGCTGATTTGCCGCTTTCGCCACCAGCTGATGCCCAGGATCGAGAACACCACGACGTTGCACGCGATCAAGACCTTTCGCAGTACGCTGGTCTTGCGGACCTTGATTTCCGGAAGCTCTTGTGTGTTTCCGTACATCCACTTTTTGGAATCCTCATCCCACACCGCGCCGGGCTGTGATTTGGCGGAGGGCCTGGGATCCCTCACCATCAGCCCCGGCTCTTTCAGGTCGGGTGAAAACTTGACATTCGGCCATTGCTTCCGCGACAGATCGGAGATCGTGTAGTCCTCGTAAAAGAAGACATCGTCAAAGGACTTGTCCGGACAGTAGTGCCACGTATGCCATTCGCAGGATGACCGCACGGGCAGCCAGATGGCCGGGGCCTCGAGTCGCTTCCAGTCGCTGTTCTTGATGGTGCATAGCTTGCGCCCCCCTGGAAGACTCCAGTCGATCTGAGAGATCGCGTAATTCTTCTCGGCATCGAAGTAGTACGTGTATTCCCGATCCTTCCAGTAGGCGTAATCCCATGGTGCCGGCGCGAAGCGGATCGCGGCGTGCTTCGCTCCGTTCAGTTCAACCTCTGAGACCGACAGCAGCCTCCCTCCGCGCTGCAGATGCCAAAGGATGTCTGGTTGCGGCAGTTCACCCGTAACGATCCGAAAGCCAAGACGGCGAATGACCTCGGGAGTCAAATCGTCGGTGCCGCGAGCCTCAGGGAGAAAGACGGTACACACCCTGAACCCGATGTTCTCCTGGACAAAGTAGGCCTCCCCGTCAAATGAGCTGGTGTACTCCTCCTGATTGAAACGGGTCTTGCTCCGCTCTCTAGAGCGTTCGACTCGTTCTTGGCGAAAGTACTTTTGGCCGTCCAATACCGTCGATCCGGTTTCCGGGCGGTAGAAATCGTATCGCTCGCTTCCCAGATCCTTCAGCAGGTCGTCCAGAGTTCGGGTGCTATGCCTTTGGAGCGTCCATTCCACGGTGAGCGGGGTGATCGCTTCGGCGTTCTTGAGCAGGGCGCTGCGAACTTCGTCGGGAAGCGTGACGTCTTGCCCCACGGCGACCCGGGCCGTGTGGAGCTGGGCCCAGAATGAGACCGAAACGAAAAGCCATCGAAATGTCTGGTTCGCGGCGAGCATTCGCAACTCCTGATCAGATCAGCCGACACGAGGTTTCAGAGAGTGGACAAAAGAGGAAAGCGCGCCACGCTGCGCTTTCCTCCGACTAAATGGCTTTCACGGTCCGCTTACGTGGCGCACGGTTTCGCTTTGGCAAGTTCGCCACACTCGGTGACGCCGCAAGGAACCGAGGGGTCCGGCACGTAGGAACCTCCAGCTCCCTCATCCTTTGCGCCAGTCTTGTATCTGCAGCCAATGAACGGCCGGTCGTCCCTGCCGTACTCTCCACATCTGTTGCCAGTCGTATACTTATGCCCCCCCTCACAGGCACCGCCATAGAGCAGCGAGGCCTCCTGGTCGGACACCATCGTGGACTGGCCAGCGAGCTGTTGCGCCCCGACGAGGGTCACTGATAAAAGCAGCGCTGTGGAACCAATTGCCAACGCAATCAATTTCTTCATCACTGTCTCCTTTGCTGAGCCGTTGGTTATTGCGAATGAAGGGCTGGCTCACCGGTCCCGACATCCTCTCCGCAGATCGCGCTGAGAACCGCTGCCGCGTGGCTGCAGGGACAGAAGTGCTCCGCCACGAAATCCGTGCTTTGAACCTCGCGCCATTGCTGGTAAAGCCAGCCCGAGGCGCGATGGATGGACTCGACGGGAACCGGAATCTCTTCAGGAAGATGCATCAGCCATTCGGGAATGTGGCTCGTCGCCAGAAGCCGGCTGGCCAACGTGGAGTGATTCGGCTGAACGCCGGGCCTGGCGTCCGACGGGGAAAGCGATGAGTGCCAGTCGGTCCACCAGCTGCCGTCCGGCCGCTGGCTTTCCACTGCGCCCCGGACAACCTCTTTCAGTCGTGTCCGGAGTTTCTCGCGGACCGGCGGCGAGAGGATCGGAGTGTGCTCCTGGTCAACTCGGACCAGCGCAATCATCGCCCAGACCAGATGGCTCCCCGCGCAGCTCCCGGAGCCGAGGGGCCGGGCCATGACGCTTTCGGCCAGGTCGTCGAACGTGAACGGCTCTCCATACTTGTTCGTCCACGATCTCTTCGGGGGCAGGTACAACGCGTAGGCAAACGCCGTCCAGTCCACTTCCACCTGACGGGAGCTGTAATTCGCCAGGGAATCGTCGAGCATTTCGCGCAGAGAATGGGCTTCTCCCGCGATGGTGAACGGGGTCGACAGCGGAAGCCCCAGTTCGGAGAACACTCCCAGGGCCTGGTCGCGGTGATGCTCTCTGGCCGATCTGCGCGACGGGGCGACTGCGCAGCGAATCCCGTGGCGGGTTTTCGACACGACCGGCTCGCCGAAGAACGCAATCCCGGCCCGATCATCGGTGAAGAGCTTCAGGAGCTCTCCTCCACTGGCGGGAGAAGCGTGACCAAACCTCGCTTCCAGGCCATGCGCATGGAGCACGTGAAGTACGAGGGAGGCGGACATTCCTTCCTTCAGTGGAAACGAGAGTACTCGAATCGCCTGGACTTCCCCGTCGGGGAGATCAAGACGAGGAATCGAGCGGCGTGTCAGCGTAAACGGCAGGTCCGCGGCTTCCTGGGCAGAACCGATCGGGGGGGCCGGCGTCGCGCCGCTCTGGACACAACCGCTCATGGTCAGAAAGCCCCCGAGCAGCACACCGACAAGGCTTCCCCGCCCCTTCGCTTCGGGGGATACCACCGAAGCCGATGCCGGCCGGCCGAGCAAATGGCGCCCTGATCTGGCTCCCATCGCCAACAAGAGGGTGAACCCGGCGACCCACCAGGGGGCGGAAGGCGGGCGGGGAGCAACCGCCAGGTAGTGGCCGGTCCAGACGCGGCGAAAATCGTCTCCACGCATCGAAGACAGCAGAACGGCCGACGTGTTGATCAGGAACACGTCGTCCTGATCATTGAGCATGAGCACGAGCGCGAAAAAACCGCGCTGGCCGTCGTTACCGTCCAGATAAACGATGACAGGTTCCCTCCCTTTGATGATGTCATCGGTGTGGCCACGCCGAACGACTGCGTTCACGCCATTTCGACAGGCCGCATCCCTTAAGTGCGCGAGCGAGAGTGGACGGGGGTATTGCGAGTCGAGCAGCTCGACGATTTGCCCGTACCTGGGCGCCGCGTCATGCAGTCGCAGCCAGAGATACAACGCATTGGCCCCCTCCCGGCGGGAAGTTCGCCAGACCTCATCGCCATTGCTGACGGTGAGCGCACTCGCGGAAAGCACGCAGCACAACAAGAGCCACAGCATGAGAGCGCACCACCCTGGAAACTCCGGCCCCGACAACACGTTACGCCGCGAGAGGTTGCGACGGCGGCCGGAGGCGGCGGAGTCCCCAGGCGGCCGGCACCATCACGGCAATAAGACCGGCATCGACCCACGGGCTGGCCGACCAGGGCTCGATTTCGACGAGATAATAACCGCTCCACAGCCTCGCGAATTTGGAATACGAATAAGCGTCCACAAAGCCATGGGTCCCGTCGATGGCGTCCGGCTCTTCGGGTTTTCGCCATAACTCGGGCGGCAGAACCACAACATAGTGGCCATCCATCTCGGGCTCGAAAGGCTCTTCTTCTGTGGCCGGCCTCATTCGCATGTGCGCGATCATCGGCCCCTGCCGAATCACGGTCCGGTTCTGAGGCGAGGTTTTCCGGATCTCGAGGGGGATTCCGAGTTGTCTGGCGGCGTCGCGGATCTGCAACAGGCTGCTTCCTCGCTGCGAGATCGGGAGGACATTGCAGATCTGTTCGTACGAGATATCGCTTCCGGTGCAGCGAAGATAAGAATAGAAGGCGAATCGCCCGCACACCTGGGCGTTGCGCTCCTCGGGACCAACGGGCCGGGAACTGGCGGCCATGACATTTCGCCCGACAAAGGCCCCTGCCCCGAAAGCCAGGCAGCAGAGAAACAGGGAGAAAGGGTGAATCATCACTCTCCTCTTCTCAGGAGACCCATTCGTTGCGGCACCGCTTATCCGGCGAGTCCTGGAATGGCCCTCCAGGGGGAATCACATCAGCGCTATGGGAGCGGCCACGTGGAAAACCACTGAGGTGCCGCACCTGTCGTTATCGACTCAGGCCAACCGCGAGCAATTCTTCTTTCAACAAGCGGCTCTGACGGGGAGTGTTATCGTCGCCGACTCAGGCCGGCTCTTTATGACAGAGCTCGCACCCATGAATTGGGATTCATGCAACTCTTCCAACGCTGGACATCGGACGACCAGGCGCGCACACAGCTGGCAAAAGTCGTTTCTGACCGAGCCCTCATCCTTGACAGGACGATGGCTCCCTTCGCTGGAGAGACTCAAGACGTGGGACGGCAATGTCTCATCTGGTCTCGAAAAGAGCATCCCTCAACACCCCGCATTCTTACACGTTCCGGGAAAGACCGGAGGAACCCGATTAATTAGCGACAGAAGGAAATCCGCAGCCGTCCTGGGCTATAGTGAGGCGAAGTCCATAGCCAGACATTGCCGAACGCGGCATCTCTCGGGGCATTCGTCTCACGCGGCCTGAGAGCGTGCTGAGGACAGGTTGCCGATCGACATTCCCAATCGTTTCGTCGCGGCCTCCCGTGGCCGTTTTGCGAAAGGTCTCGTGCCGCGGAGAGACCTCATACAAGAGCTATTGGATCCTGGTCGGCAAAGGCCTCGATGGCGAGACGGCGGAGATCCGGGAACAGCATGACGGCTGGTCGATCCGGTATGCCGAGCACCGCGTCCGACTCCGTGCTCCGGAAAACGGGAAGCGGAATACTGTGCTCTAAGGGCGTCCCAATCCATTCCCCGAAGCGCCACCCATGTCCCAAACGCTACTCCGTAGCGCGGCCTGATAGACCGTACGAGTTTCAAGCTTGACGCGATGTCGAGTCGGACCGAGTGGGCGAGCTCAGGCAACGTTCGTTCGGCCTATCAGGCCAGGCTACGAAGTGTGGGGGAGGCAATGTGCGGTGGCGATCACCGTCAGAGCGCCACGATCGGGCGACGCTTTACCGGTCACCCTCTGGCCAGGAGAATGCGGCGGGGCGGCTGTCGTGCGCTCCAGGGGTCCATGGGAGGTCACGATGCGCCGCGCTTTGATCTGGTCTGTCGTGTGGATCACGGCCTGTCTGGCTGTCAGTGCTGCTGTCCTGATCTTCGTGGCGACCCAACGGATCGGAGGGCGGATGACTTCCGAGCGAGCCTCGAGGTACGGCTCCGGGGTCGGCGTCGTCACGTCGATCGGGCTCTTTCCGATCTGGTGGTTCCACTATTTCGGCCCCCTCCAGGCGAGGCGCGAGGCACAGGCCAGGGAAGGGGGAAAAGGCCGGAAGTCGGCGACGCGAGGCAAACGGAAGCCATGAGGCTCCATCGTCGGATTCGAGACATTCGGCTCTCCCGCTCCAGGACCCTCTGGCTTGTGGCCTGGGGAGCGGTCTTCGCGATTCTTCTTTTTCTGCTGCCGACGAAGCCGGATTTTCATCTCGAGACCCCCGGCCGCCTGGAGATCCACGGCTTCGCCGATAACCGGACGCTGGTTCTCAAGTCGCTCCGGCCACATGGGGTCGGGGGCCGCTCCTACATCGAGTCCCTTCCGCTGGTCGTGGTCGATCTGCCCACCGGCTCGATGCGGACGATCGATCTGCCGGCAGGCTTCGGCAGGCCCGAAGCCGCCACAGGGACGGAGACGAAGCCCGTCCGGCAGATCGGCGGCGAAGAGGGAGCGAGGCGCTGGAACCTGACTGGCTGCCACGTCGCCGGCGACGATCTCGTCGTGGAGATGTCGGCCGGGACCGGCATCCTCGACGGGGATGTCGTCGGTCGGACGCTGACCGGAGGAGGATCCATGCTGGTCGACCTCTCACGAAAGCCCGGCATCCCCCGCTGGCTGCACATCTGGAACTGGCGGACCGGCGAGGCGGTTCTTCATCGGGCGATCGACGGCCGTGCGAGCGGGGTCGTCGGCTCACGGTTCTGGGTCCAGACCGCCGACCCGACCGATCCCGAGAGACAGATCGAGTTCTTTGATGTGCCGACCGGCCAGTCGGTCGACGCGCCCGTTGATTATATGCACCTCACGAACTTCGCGCCGGATGGCAGCGTCGTCGCGCAGCCCGGGCCGGAGGCGGTCACGTTCTGGAGACTTGATCGCTCCAGAAGGGCGGACGACCGTCCGCTGCTCACGATTCCCCCCTGGACTCAGTTTGCGTTCTCTCCGGACTCCCGCCATATCGGGACGCTGGATTACTGGGAACAATCGAAGGAGGGAAGTCCAGACGAACGCCGACGGACCTGGCGAATCTTTGACGCCGCAACCGGTTCGCAGATTGCCGAGAAAGTGGAAACCGGCCGGCTCTCCGGGGGAGTGGAGAATCCCCTCGCCATCACCTTTCCTGACGGTGGCAGTCTCGCGGCGCATGGCCCTCAAAAGAAGACAGCCGGATTGCTGATGCACGGGATCGAGTGCGGGCCCATCTCCCTCTGGCGTTGGCGAACGTCGGCGGAGATCCGGTTGATTGACGGGCTCCTGAGTCGAGTGACCAGGACGTTCTCGTCGTCTGAACTGGACCTGCCGCGGGCGGTGATCGACAGCTCGACCCTGGTGGACGTCGCGACCGGCGAACCGTTGGCAACGCTTCCTCCCGGTCTGCAGATGATGGCCTGCTCCTCGCCGCCCCGCTGGGGAGTCGTTCAAGGGGCAACGCCCGGATTCCGGCAGAAAGTCGCAGACATCGTCGCTCGCATCTCTCCTTCGGCGGCGGAGAGGATCTCGCGGCCCTACGAGCCGCGACTCTTCGACGTCGCCCGAGGGCGGCCGACCGCCCCGCTCGGCGAGAACCGGCACAGCTTCTGGTTCTCCCCCGACAACCGCTGGCTCGTCACGCAGGACGCCGGCACACTCGAGATCTGGCGGCTGCCTCCGCGGCTTCGCCTTCTCGACGCGTTGCTCCGGTCCCTTCCGGTTCCTCTTCTGGCGATCGTCTTCACGAGCATTCGGCGCCGGCGATCGACAACTCTCCCTGGTCCACCTGGCCCGGTCATCACCGGCCAGGCCGGGTAAACATCACAACAGCCCGGCGATCGGCTCTCCCATGTGGCCGAAGAAGACCGGGCGGTTCGCCTGCGTGTAGAGCGGCTTGTCCCGGTCGATGCCGAGCTTCTCGTAGACCGTGGCCGCGTAGTCCTCCGGAGTGCAGGGCTGGGAGAGGACGTAGCCCCCCTCGTCGTCCGACTGGCCGATCACCTGGCCGCCGGGGACTCCCGCACCGGCGAAGACCATCGAGTACGCGTGCGGCCAGTGGTCGCGGCCGCCGTGCTTGTTGATTTTCGGGGTCCGGCCGAACTCCGTGACGAAGCAGACGAGCGTTTCGGCGAGGAGGCCTCGCTCGTCGAGATCGCGGATCAGGGCCGAGAAGGCGGTGTCGACGCTCCCCATCATCGTCCAGTGGGCGATGCCGTAGCGGCCCGCTCCCGCGCCGCTCGCCCCCGGGAGTTCGCATGACTTCGAGGCGTAGATGTGGTCGTGATGATCCCAGTTGAGGTTGGTGCCGCCGGGGAGCTGCGGCGAGTAGGGCCAGCGGGTGTCGACCGTGACGAAGCGGACACCCGTTTCGATGAGCTTCCGTCCGAGGAGGTAGCAGGCACCGCGGTGTCCCGCTCCGTAGCGCTCGCGGACCTCGGCCGGTTCCCCCTGGATGTCGAACGCCTTCGTCACCTGCGGGCTGTTGAGCGTGTCGAACGCCTGGGCGTAAAACCGGTCCATGCCGCCGGAGGGTTCATGCCCGGCCTTCGTGAAGCCGGCGTCGAACTGCTGCAGCAGCTGCTGCCGGCGGGCGAGGCGGTCGGTCTCGTTCTCCTGCCGCGGGAGGATGTCGCTCACCTGCCACTT
>JAEYWB010000233.1 GCA_023429275.1 Planctomycetota bacterium | reverse complement strand
CGCGCCCGGGGGGGGGTCACCGGGGCGGGGGCCGAGCGGTTTCTGGAGCTTCCTCCCGGCTGGGGGTGACCTCGGATTACTGGCAGCTGGCGGATAAGATTTCGCCCTACCCTCCTCCTTCGAGACGCCTGCATGTCATACGGGTCAAGGTTTGTCGTTGCGCTCATTGCGGTCGGGGCGCTTGCCTGTGAGCCGGGCGTCGCCCGGGCCGATTCGGCGTCGGTCATCCTGCGGCAGATGACGTCCGAGGGGCGTATCGGGCAGGGGATCCTCTCCTTTGAAGAACGGATCAAGGACGACCCCAAGGACCAGGAGGCCCGCTTTGCGCTCGGGATCCTCAAGTTCCTGCAGGCGGTCGAGGGGCTCACGGCCGACCAGTACCGGTTCGGCCTCGGCAGCGGCATCCGGCAGCAGGTCCGCCTCCCGCTGTTTCACGAGGTTCTCGACAACCCGAAGCCGCAGAAGGTCCGCTATGAGGACGTACGGGCCATGCTCCTCAAGTTCTCCAAGGGGCTCGCGGAGGCGGAACGGACGCTCGCGGCGGTCGACACATCCGATGTGAAGCTCGAGTTCCGCCCCGGCGTCGTGCGGCTCGATATCAACGGCGACGGCAAGTCCGGCGACGAAGAGTCCCTGTGGAAACTGTTCGTCCAGGTGAACCCGGCCGTCCGGCGGGAGGAGGCGGAGCAGTTCGTCATCCAGGCGGACGGCGGGGACGTCCACTGGCTGAGAGGTTACTGCCACTTCCTGATGGCCCTGTGCGACTTCACGGCGGCGTACGACTACCGCGAGCTCTTCGTCCGCTGCGGCCACCTGCTGTACCCCGACGTGGAGACGCCCCACACCTGGATCAAGTCCGAGCCGAAGACCAACGACATGTTCGGTTTCCGCAACATCGCGGACGTCGTCGCGGCGATCCACCTGATCAACTTCGAGGTTCTCGAGCCGGCGGGGATGGAGAGGGCGCACGCCCATCTGCTGTCGATGATCGAGCAGAGCCGGGAATCGTGGAAGCGAATCGAGGCCGAGACGGACGACGACTCCGAGTGGCTGCCGAATCCCCGGCAGAAGAACTCCGCCATCGGCGTGCCGCTCGACGCGACCCTGATCGAAGGCTGGCAGAAGGTGCTCGACGAAGTCGAGGCAGTGCTCAACGGCAGGAAGCTCGTCCCCTTCTGGCGGGGCGATGTCGAAGCGGCGCAGGCGACCGGCCACGGCCTGGGAGTGAACCTCAAGAAGGTCTTCCTCAAGCCGGAGCGGTTCGATCTCGTCATGTGGATCAGCGGGACGGGAGCACAGCCCTATCTCGAGGAGGGGAATCTCTCGACGCAGGAGTCCTGGAACCGCCTCACCCGCGTCTTCGGAGGGGAATTCTTCGGCTTCGCCATCTGGTTCAACTGACGGTCGGGCCGGGCCCATCACCGCGCTGCGACTGCCGAGTCCTTGTGTGACGTGCGGGGGACCAGCCGCATCGCCCGGCCGTGCCATAGCCAGCGGAGGTCCTCGACCGGCCACCACTGCTTGCCGACCGCCGGTTCGACCACCTGCACCCGGTCGCCGTCGAACCGGACCAGGACGATGGCATGCGCCCGACCGGGGATCCATCCTTCGCGATCGGTGTACCGTGCGGGGGCGGCGGCCGAGCCGGAGCTCTGAAGACCGACATGCAGCAGGAAGGGGCCGCCGAGACGCCGCAGGTCGTCGATCGTGCCGTCGATCACCTCGACCTTGAGATGGGTGCCGGCCGTCTTTCGTTTCAGCCCGCGGTAGGTCCCGCTCCACAGGGTCCCCTGCGGCCGCGTCAGGCTCAGGTCCGCGAGCTCCTTCTCGGTTGCCGGCAGGTCATGCCACGCCAGCAGAGTCGCTGCGGCGGCGGGCGCACAGGAGATGTCCGTCGACTGCATGTGGATCCAGCCCCGGACGGTCGACCGGTTCACCGGATTCGATCCGACCAGGGGGTGCAACAGCGAGTAGGACCCGACCCCGAGGACGACGGCCGCGAGCGATGCCTTCACCCATCGCGGCCGCGTCGGATCTCCCGCGGAGACGCCGGCGATGGCGGAACAGAAGAGCGGCAGCCAGTTGCCGAGGATGATGACGTTCGACAGCGGCAGCAGGAGCAGCATCCAGTTCGACTGGTAGCCCCACTGCACATACACCACGAGCCCCGCCGCCATCGTCGCCGCGGCGAGGTTACGGGAGCGGATCTCGCAGTGCCGCGACCAGTCGAGGGTCTTGAGGAACAGCCAGGTGCTGAGCCACGTCATCAGGCCCAGTCCCCAGAGCAGGTCGGTTTCCAGCGCAGCGGCCATCGCGGCACTCCCTCAGATGCAGCCGGCAGAATGAGTCAGCGTCCTGTCTACGCTCCTCGGCAAGTCAATGTTGGCGCGGCCCCGGGCTCGGCCGCTGGGCCTGATCGCCGTCGACGGGAACTCGACGATGCGGCAGGCCGGAGAAAGCAGGACTCTCGTCGGGACTGATCTCCCGGTGAGACCGGTTGCAAAGACGTCCGTCGAAACCGCTCCCGCGAGCAAGGGAGCAGGGGATGAGCACACGGCGGTTATTGCCCCGGCGTTCGGAGGGTGTCAAGACGAGCCGGCTCGGACAGGCCCCCCTTCGGCAGGAACCTCCGGTCCGGGAGGCGTCACCTCTGCTCTGCGGCACGAATGATTCGGCGACATCGATGGTATCAAAGGTCTCAGAATCGCTTCGCAGGGGGACTCGAAGCCGGGCGACGTCACGCCGCGCTCAGGCTTTCCAGACCGCTTCGCGCTCCACTACGCTCCAAAGGCTGGCCGGAATGGAGTTCCGGCCTCCCTTTCCCGAGCTCCGGAACCGGATGCATGT
>JAEYWB010000061.1 GCA_023429275.1 Planctomycetota bacterium | reverse complement strand
GGCGTGGGCACTTCCCGCCCTGTTGATTGCAGCCGGCGCCGACACGCAGGCTGGCGGCCGTCGCTGCGTCGTCTGCGTTCCCGCCGCGACCCCCAATCCCTGTGGCAGCAGCTACGGCCGGATGCTCTCGTACAGCGAGGCTCTCCAGCGGGCTGAGCACGCGAACATTGCCGAAGCCGCCCTGCGGGAGACGAAGGCCTCGCTGACCGCCACCGAAGAGAAGCTCGCCGCTTCGGAGAAGCAGGCTGCCGAGATGCAGCAGCAGCTCGCCGCCATGAAGGCGGAGCTCGATGCCGCGGTGGCCCAGCGCGACCAGGCGAAGAAGCAGGCCGCGGAGGCAGCCCAGGCCGCCGCGAAGTCGAACGAGGCCCGCAAGAAGTCGGAGGCCGCAGCGGCCGAAGCGAAGAAGCAGGCGCAGCTCGCGAAGGCCGAAGCCGAAAAGGCAGCCGCCTCCGAGAAGAAGGCGCTCGCTGACGCCAAGTCCGCCCAGGAAGCGGCCGACAAGGCAAAGAAGGAACGCGACGACTCGCAGGGCAAGCTCAAGGCCGCCCAGGACGAGGCGACCACCGGCAAGAAGGCCGTCGAGGATCTGAAGAAGCAGCTCGACGCAATGAAGAAGGATCTCGACGCCGCGAAGAAGGCCGCCGAGAAGAAGCCGGCCGGAGATGCGAAGCCGGTCGAAGAGAAGAAGGCTGACGACAAGAAGCCCGAATAGACCGGGTAAGAGGACCAGGAGAGATTCCTTCTCCACGCTGATTTCGAGTCTTGAAACCCCGCCGATCTCCGGATCGGCGGGGTTTTCCTTTTTCCGGAGCTCGATTGCCGCTGCCAGTGAATTGAGACATCAGGCTTTGTTGATCTATTCTCCTGGCATCTGAGATGCGACGACACCGAACCTCCAGGACTGTGGCCGATGACCGGGATCCGATCCGTGGTGTTGTCTGGCGGCGCATGGAGCTATGCGCGGACGGTCCTGGCTCTCCTCCTGACTATTCGCGTCTCTTCTGCCCAGGAGGGAGTCACGGTCACCGACACGGAGACGACCCTCCGGATCGAGACGCCGGATCTCTCGGCGGCAGTCAACAAGAAGGGGTACGTCACCGGCATCCAGGCCGGAACGTTCATCGACAGGAAGACCGGTGCTCACGACCTCGGGTTTGGTCTCGACATTGTCGACTGGATCATGGAACCGGGGAGCGACGAGGCGTACCGCGACAAGCTCGATCCGGAACTCGTCTATCAGTTCGGAAACGCCTACCATGGCAAGACCGCCAAGCGGTCGATCGAGGGCCCGCAGATCTGTACGCAGGCGAAGACGATGGACCCGCATGTCGTCCGCGGGAAGGATTTCGTCGCCGTCCGACAGCAGTTCACCTATCGCACGGCGGCCCCCGGCAAGAAGACCGGCTCGAAGTGGACGCAGTGGATCGTCTTTCCGAAGGGGAAGCGGTACTTCGTCTCGATGGACCGGATCGACGCCGTCAACGACAGCGACGCGATGTTCCTGCGGCTCGACATGCCGGGGCACATCAAGCACAAGCAGGGGGACACCTTTGAGAAGGTGTATCTCTCCTACGTCGGCGAGATCGCTCCATCCGAGTTCTCGACGAACTTCGCTCCCGATGAGAAGTTCAATTATCGCCGCGACGAGAAACCTCTGCCGGAGCGAATGATCCGCGGCTACAAGATCCGCGACCCGCGGACAGGGAAGGGGGGCCCGTGGCTCGTCGGCATGACGCTGAGGCCCGACCTCGTCAGCGAAGCGTGGTGCCATGAGCGGGGCTACATCTGCATGATCGAGGAGTTCGGCGGCCGGCCGGTGAAAGCGGGCGAGTCGTTCTCCGCGGCGTTCATCGTCGGCTACTTCGATTCGATCGAGGAGATGAACCAGGTCTACGATGAACACAAGGGGGCTGTGGGAATCGATGTGACCAGTGAGGGTTGGAAACTTGTGAAGTGAACGGCAGGATGTCCCTGCGCTCGCCGTCCAAACCGTGCGGCAACGATGTTGCCGGAAGCTCTTTGAAGGAACTTTGACGATGCGTATTGCGGTGATGGTGTTGGCTCACGCGATCTTCGGGGGTGGTCTCGCCTTCCTCCCGGCCCTGGCGGCCGAGGCTGCTGAACCAAAGCAGGGAGACGTGACGAAACCCGATCTGGGTGGGGGCGTATCGCTGGAGGTCGTCTACATCCCGCCAGGAAAGTTCCTCATGGGGAGCACCCCCGAAGAGAAGAAGTGGGCGACCGGCATCGAAGGGGGAGCGACCCCCGGAACGGAGCGCGAGTCGTACGAAGGGGAGCAGCCGCGCCCCATGCAGGTGCCGTATGGCTTCTGGATGGGCCGGACGGAAGTCAGTGTCGGGCAGTTCCGGCGATTCGTCGAGGAGAGCAAGTACGTCACCGACGCCGAGAAGCCGGGTGGACACACGCAGTGCTTCGATCCGGAATGGACCGACTACAACCTGACCACACAGGTCACCCATCCCTGGAAGCCGATGGCCGGGAAGAGCTGGCGCGATCCGAACTTCCAGTTCCCCCTGCAGGACGACTTTCCCGTCGTCTGCGTCAGCTGGAACGACGGCCGGGCTTTCGCCGCCTGGCTGACCAAGCACGAACGCGAGGCGGGCCGGCTCCCCGAAGGTCTCGAATACCGGCTTCCGACCGAGGCGGAGTGGGAGTATGCCTGCCGCGGCGGACGGCAGGACAGCACCTCCTACTGGTGGGGCAACAAGCTCGGCGATGGTGAGGGCCGCTTCAACATCTCGGGACTCGACCTGCTGCCGGGCCGCACCCGGAAGTGGCCGCTGGCGAGTGCTCCGTGGAGCGATGGCTATTCGTTCGTCTCACCGGTCGATCACTACGGCGAGAAGGGCCGCAACGGCTTCGGCATGGCCGACATGTGCGGCGGCGTCTGGGAAGTGGTCCTCGATCACTTCGATCCGAAGGGAGGCCACGAAGAGCTGTACGTCGTCAAGGAGAACCCGCGTCCCGTCTGCCGCGGCGGGAACTACTTCGACGTCCCGGGCAACGCCCGCTGCGCCGTCCGGCTGGGTCTTGCGGGACCGAGCTACTCCGACTCCCGAGACGGCTTTCGAATCTGCCTGGGACCACCGCGCGGGAAGTGACGCGACCACTTGAGCTGAGACCTTCGCGCGGGGGCGAGCAAACGCTCCCCGCGTGTCGGTCACGGAAGCGGCCGAGACTCTGGAAGGCAGGTCACCCCAGCTTCGCGATCTGGCTCCAGACATCGCCATCGAACAGGTTCACCATCCTGGCGATCCCGGCCTCGACAAGTTCCGGCCCCGTCACGAAACGTCCCGGCCTGGTCCACTGCGCGACGGTTTCGGCCGGGCACTTGAAGAACCGGACCAGCAGCGCATCCATGTCCGTTTCGAGGATCTTGAAGTGCCGGGCCCACTCGGCCGCTTCCTCCAGCCGGACGCTCTCTTCGCTCTGCCAGCGAAGCGGGTGAAAGAGGAGGGTGGAGTGCGGCGTCACGTATCGGCTGTCGCAGGCCGCGAACGGCAGGAGTGCGGCTGAGGAGCATTCTCCTGCAACGACACCAGTCGCGTTGAGCCCCCGGAGGCGGATCAGCGAGGCAAGGGCCAGGCCGATGAAGGCGCTCCCGCCGCAGGAGTCAAAGAAGATCGTGCCGCTCGAGCGGCGCGGGACCCCCGCGAGCCGTTCGGCGAGGTCATGCGTCTTCTCGTCGAGCTCGCCGTTGAGGACGATCTCCCAGTCCTCGTCCTTCTCCCGCGGCTCGTCGCGATGGTAACGCATCGTCCTGGGGCCGGAATGGATGAACGATCGGGGCTGGGGAGAGGG
>JAEYWB010000046.1 GCA_023429275.1 Planctomycetota bacterium | reverse complement strand
GGCAGCGAATGCTCCCTCGGCTGTCTTCGTTGACGGGGGCCTTGTTGACGCACCTTTGCATTCCTTCTTGCGCATGGGCGGTCGCGGCTCATGTTGCAGTCGGCGGCCGGCGGTACGCGACTTGCCTCTGCGGATGTCTGAATCGTGACCAGGGAGCGATCTGTGAAGAGCGGCCTCCCGGTCAGTTTGAGAACCTTGTTCAGGAGATGGAGAGAAACATGCTGACACAATCGAAGAGTCTGGCAGCGGTCGCTGCGATCCTGCTCGCAGGCGCCGGAATGACGGTGGCTCAGGAGCGTGAAGTCCGCCAGGCGGAACGCGCCGAGGATCGGGCCGAAAACCGTGCGGCGGCGGCGGAAGACCGCGCGGCGGCTGCCGAGGATCGGGTTCGCGATCCCCAGCCCGTCCCGCGAGACAATGCCCCTCGTCCCGCGGCACCGGTCCGGCCCGCCGCCCCGCCGCGCGAGACGGAAGAACCGGTCCGTGACGCGGCCCCGGTCGAGGAGCAGGCTCCAGCGGCGGAAGGAGCACAACGGTCTGCCGCATCGCAGACCTATCGCGCCAAGCAGGTGCTCGGCGCGAAGCTCAGCATTACGGGGAACATCTCGATCGGAACGGTCGATGACATCGTCTTCGCCGACGACGGCTACATCGAATACCTGATCGTCCAGAACGAAGGGAAGATGGTCACGGTCCCCTGGGAAGCGGCCAAGTTCGACTTCGAGAAGCGGACCGCGACGATCAACGTCACGCAGGAACAGTTCAAGCAGGTGCCGACCTACACGCCGGCCCAGTACCCGACCTACTCGGCTCCGACGTACCGGACGCAGATCTACAAGGCCTGGGGGATCACCTCGGGCCATGATCGCCGCATCGAGCGCCGGATCGACCGCCGGTCGTAAGAGAGCGAATGCTCACCGCTAAGTGCAAACACCTCGCAGTCTCCTGCGAGGTGTTTTTGTTGACGCATCCACTCGGGAAGTTCGGTCGCGATTGAATTGCGAGCTAGGGCACAGATCAGGAACTCGCCTGATCTTCGCCTCGCGAGCGAGCAGTGCGCAGACGATTCCCGAGGTGACAGCGACTCACTTGAGGGCCCGGTGACTCATGGCACTTCGCCTCGTCTCATGCGGGGACGCGATCCGCGCTGAAGTCGTTCTCGAGGGGGAACTCCGTGAAGTCATGGTATCCGAACATCTCCACCTCTCCGCCATGCTCCCGGGCGATGCGGCGGAGGACGTCCAGGCTCTTTCGCCGGAGCGCGTCGTCATCGGCACGCTGGGCCGCCAGGACGGACACCGGGTGGTCGTCGGTCGTCAGTTCCACCCGCAGGTAGTAGGCGTCGCCGACGTGCAGCAGCCAGCGGTCCCCATCGCGAACCGCGACACCGCAGTGTCCCAGCGTATGACCGAACAGCGGGACGAGATATGCCTCGGCTCCAAGGGAGAGTTCCAGCCGACGGGCTTCCGTCCCGAACCATCGCTCCGCCGAGGGAGCGTGAGTGATCCATGTCGGCCCGTGATCGAACTGGGGAGGTGAGTACCGCCAATGCCCGGTCGACAGCCGCGAGTGTTCCTCGACCGAGATGTGGACGTTGGCGCCGGGAAAGTCGGCCAGCCCCCCGGCGTGATCGGGGTCGCCATGCGTGAGGACGATGTCGGTCACGTCCTCTCGCCGAAAGCCGAGCCGTTCGACGCTCCGGACGGCTGTCAGCTCCTCCCGGAACTGGAATCCGGCCGCATCGATGGCGGGCTGTCCGACCCGCTTCAGTGGGTGAGCGATGTCCTGCAGGCCGATGCCGGTATCGATGATCGCCAGCCGGCCCCCCTCTTCAAGCAGCAGGCAGTGACAGGACGCCTTTGGATTCGGTGGGGCGTGGAGAAGTCCGCAGTTCAGATGATGGATCGTCACTGGTCAGAGCCTTTCGCCGTACTCGAGGAAAACCATTAAGCGGAGAAACTGCTGGTTCGAGCGGGCCGTTCGCCGACAACCGCCGCCTCGATGAGCACGAGACCGCCGAACACCAGAGAACCCGCGATGGCTCCACTCATCCAGCAGACCGTTGCTGGTTCGAAGGTCCCGAACGGAGTCGTAATCAGCCGTTCGGTGAAATCGTCCGGTCCCCGGGTCAGTAGAGAGAAGGTGACGAAACCCTCCTGACCGGGGAGAGCCGCCAGCGCGAGGCAGGCGACTCCAAATAAGAACGTCAGGATTCGGAACACACAATCTCCATCAAGACCAACCTTCCAGATCACACGCCGATTCGCCCCAAGTGGGCTGGCTCAGCGACCGTTCGTACGCGGTCGTCCACGCGCTGCTCCGCGAGTCGTCGTATCAACTTATCCATGAAGTTCCAGCAACAATTCGCACTCCGGGTCTGGACCATAGCACTCGGCGTTAAATTTCACGCCGGCATCTCGAAGAGGAGCAACCAGTTCCTCGACTCGGCCTGGAAGGTCGGCGACAGGGCCGTGCATCAGAATAGGCGACTCAGCTTCGATTACCAGCTGAGCCCAATCGCTGAGAATCTCGTAGTCCACCCAGGTGCACTTCCGAACCTCCCACCCGAGCTTCCCGTAAAGATGAGCCACCTGCTTCCGCGTCAGGGAGGTGAAGAGAGAGCTGAAGAAGTTTGATCCGTCTGGTATTTCGGCCATCAACTCGTCCCCTGCTGCTCACACTTCAGGATGGAACCCGAGGTCAATTGTAATGATCGAGGGACGACCTGCCGCGTCGAGGTGGTCGAAGGCGACCTCATTACGCAGCGCAATGATTCTGTCGCCCGGAGTGTTCAGCCTTCTCGATATGGAAAATCTGGCTTCAGTTAAGCGAGTTCGACGGGATCGGTTAGTATCGGCCCCCTCCTATGTGCGAGAGGCTCTTCCTTCCATGAGCTCGGCGAACTCGAACCGTCTCGACTCGACGGCCCCGGACTCCCGCAGTCTCATCGACGCCCTCGCGAGCGACGGGACACCCCTCATCAAGCTGACGGGGATCTGCCTCGCCCTGTCGGGGGCGTTCGCCATCTTCCAGTCGGCGACTGGGCACTTCCTTCCTCACGACATCGAGTTCCTGCAGATGTCGGCCCGTGAACTGTGCGGGATCAATCAGTGCCGGATCGTGCACTTCATGGTTCACGACCGGGTCAGCTTCGGCGGCTCGCTCATCGCTATTGCGGCCCTTTACCTCTGGATGGCCGAGTTCCCCCTCAAGCAGGGGACGGCGTGGGCCTGGTGGGCACTGCTCCTCAGCGGCATCACTGGCTTTGGAAGCTTCCTGACATACCTCGGCTACGGCTATCTCGACAGCTGGCATGGGGCGGCGACGCTGGCCCTCCTCCCCTGCTTCCTCGCCGGCCTGTGGCTTTCGCGGCCAGCGGCCCGCGGCAGGGGCCGGGGAATCAGCACGCCGTCGTGGCGATCGCTGCTGGTTCCAGCACCGGGTCCTGCCTGGAATTCGGCTGCGGGGGCGGGCCGGCTCTGTCTTCTCGCTGCAGCGGCCGGCATGGTCGGCGGAGGACTCACGATCCAGGCGATCGGGATGACACACGTCTTCGTGGAAACCGATCTCACTTACATGGAGCTGACC
>JAEYWB010000026.1 GCA_023429275.1 Planctomycetota bacterium | reverse complement strand
ACGACCCGCCGGTGTTGGAACCCGGGGGGCGCAGGCCGGGGGTACCGGCCGAAGGCTGCGGCGGAGGGGGGACCGGCGGAGCGGAAGCCAGCCGGAACGAGGTGACCGTCAGGGCCAGTTCAACGTCGTTTCGGACACCAAGCTTTCGAAGGACCTGGGCGCGGTGTTTCAGAACAGTCTGCACACCAATTCCAAGCAGGGAGGAAATCTCCTTGGAGTTCCGGGCCCGGATCAGAAGTTCCATCACCTCGTATTCCCGGCTGGACAACTCCTTGAGGTTCGCCGCAAGAGCCGCGTGATCCTGCCGGGCCTGAAGACCGGCCGAGTCATCCGCGAGAGCGCTCGCGATGCATTCCGCCAGATCGGGTGGCGCGACCGGCTTCTGCAGCAGAGTCCGGGCCCCTTCCCGAAGCGCCTGGATGGCAAGCGGGATGTCATCGCCCCCTGTCGCGGCAATGATCGGAACCCGGCTTCCGCGCCGCCGGAGTTCCTCCTCGATAGTTAGCGCGCTCATTCCTTCCAGGCCCAGGTCGATAACAACGCATCGTGGTCCCGTCAGCTCCTGTAAGGAGACTTTGAGGAACTCCTGGGCGCTATCGAAGGCCAGGACCTGAATCTCACGAAGGCCCAAGACCTTCAGAGTCAGTGCGCGGAAGTCGCTGTCCTGATCGATCAGCGACACAACTGGCTTGGTATAATCGACTGTCATTGCGATAACCCTTCGCAATCGTCTACACGCTTCACACCCGCATGCCCGTTTCACCGCACCATGCCGACTGGTGTTCTCGCGAATTCTTCATCGGCATGTTATTTCAAGGACTGTGACATCTCGTGTCACAGTCCCGGGTGAACAGGGCCACAATCGCTGAATCCGGGGACATGACCTCAGCCCAAGATATCGCGATATCTTGTTGCCACGTCTGATCATGAAGCCTTTCGCGCTGGAGCACCAGAGGTTTAGTCGGCAACATTCCCCAACGACGGCCACTGATGACATGGAAATGTGACGCTGACGCACGGCGCTGTTCAAACGTCATCCAGACTAACACCTAGCTTCTGGGCGGTCTCTCGAATCTGCCGCCATGTTTCATCGGGGATCAAGACGCCGGACGCGGCCCGCTCGACGCCGCGGCGCACCTCGATCTCTCCAGGGAGGAGAATCTCGCTCACCCCCGGCAGCTTGCGGGCACTCTTGATCGACTCGGCGTACTTTGCCATCAGGCACTCGAACTCGTCCCGTCCGACGAACCGGCTGATGTCGATCACGTAGAGCCACACGCCGTTCGCCCCCCGCGGCAAGTCCTCCCGGCAGACACCGCTACCGGAGAGCATTCCGCAGAGGACGTCGACCATCACGGCGAGACCGAATCCCTTGTGCCCCATTGCGGCCCCCCCGAGCGGCAGGATCGCACCATAAGGCTTGGCGTAGTAGTCCCCCGGATTGGTCGAGGGGTTGCCGTTGCCGTCGATAATCAGGCCTTCCCCGATCGATTCCCCCTTCTGGTGGGCGACCCGCAGCTTTCCTTCGGCGGTGGCGCTCGTCGTCATGTCGAGGACCACAGCCTCGTCCTTGTAGGGGGCTCCCATGCTGATCGGGTTCGTTCCGAGCCGGCGGTCGATCCCGCCGAACGGGGCGACCCCTCCCGGCCCGGGAGCGTTCACCGCCATCAGCGAGACGAACCCCTGCCGGGCCGCCTTGTGCGTGTAGGAACCGAGCCGGCCGACATGGTTACAGTTCCGGACCATGATCGTCGCCGTTCCTGCCGATCGGGCCTTCTCCATCCCGAGTTCGAGAGCCCGGGCGGCGGCGACCTGTCCGAAGTTGAAATGCCCGTCGAGGATCGCAAAGGCGGGAGCGTCGGTGACGACTTCGATCGGGCTCCCCGGTTTGACGAACCCTTCCTGCATCATTTGAACGTACTGCACCAGCCGCATCACACCGTGGCTGTCGTGCCCGACGATGTTGGCCTCCGCCAGCTCTTCCGCCACGATCGCCGCTTCCGGGATCGACACGCCCGCCCCGGTGAGGATCTTCTGCGAAAGCTGGAACAGCTGCGAACGGTTGAACGTGGGCATGAGGGGGTAATGGACAGAGGTTGGGAATAGGGAACTGACCGGGCCGTATGCGATCTTCGAGAATCTATCGAGATTCTGCGCTCGCACAACAGCCGTCGCGCGTTCGTCGTGGTTGCGCCTCGGCCCGGAAACACTCCTGGGGAGCCGTCAGCGGGGAATCCTTCGCAATTCGCCCGAAGCGGCCCGGAACAAAAAGGGCTCGCGGTCCGGGAACAGCGCGACCAGTTCTTCGAGACGGTCCCGATCCGGCCGGTACCGGGCCCGCAGGATCGGCCCCTGCAGGTCCGGCGTGTTGTAGACGTAGTCGATGTGACGGTCCGACGGGTCGGGTTCGATGAAGATGACGGTCGGGCGCCCCCCGGATGCGTCGCGGAAGAGCGTTTCGACCTCGGCGTACTTCCGGCGCGAGAAGCCGAGTTCCGCCAGCCCGTCACGGAGGGCCCCTGGCCACAGGGGCGTCACGGTCGTCAGGTTCACCGCAACCGCGATGGCCATGAGACCGTTCCACCATACCACCATTCCCCGCACGCCGGCATTTCTCCAGGCCCCCTTGATCTGCCTCGTCGCTTCCGCGAGGAGCAGAAGCAGCAGAGGGGCCGACTCGAAGACGTAGTGCCACCCCATGATCCCTTCGAACCAGTAGGGGATATGGACCAGGTGAAGGGAGATGACTGCAGCGAGGACCAGCCGCCAGTCGGTCGACAGGGATCTGAGGCCGAAGGCGAGCCACAGCAGCGCAAACGACAGAGGAATGATCGCCAGCGTCCCCCTCAGGCTGGCGACCGTCCTGCGGCCGACGTTTCGCGCGGCCAGTGCCGGCGTGAGATTCTCTGCCCAGCGGTCGTAGTTCTCGAGGACCTTCGGGCCGAGCGACTTCTCGCCACGAACGACGTTGTTGAACCCGTAGACGTGCCGCGGCGTGTAGGTGTCCGTGTAGAGCTGGTAGGGCGAGAGCGTCATCCGCCCGGTGATCGACCGGTTGTAGAACATCATCGTGACCACCCCGACGATGAGCGGTCCTCCGAGCGCCAGGGCCAACAGCACACGGC
>JAEYWB010000015.1 GCA_023429275.1 Planctomycetota bacterium | reverse complement strand
CGTCAGCTCCTGCAGCCGCGCCACGACGGCAGCATCGGGTCGCTCGTCGGCAATCTTCTCCGCGACCGAAAACCCCTTGAAGTGGGCGGTCGTGTGGCGGAACTTCGCGAGCCCGGCCCGGCCGTCGTGCCACTTGAACGGCGACTTCTCGTCGCCATCTTCCCTGGTCTTCGGGGATTCTCCCCGGTACTCGAACACCTGCTCGCCGTTGCAGAAGCAGACGATCCGGTCCGCCTCGATCCGGACCTTCAGGCTGTTCCACTCGCCGGTCCGGTAGGAGACGACCGGTTCATCCCAGAGGACGTTCCAGTCATAAACGACGGGACCATCGAACCGGGAGAACCGCAGCTTGCCGCTGCTGGGGTAGAACCCGTAATGCCGCTGCCCCTCATGAAAGAAGATGAGCCCCGCCGCGCCATCCTCTTCCTCCATCTTGACCGTGACCGCCACTTCGTAAGGAACCTTCGGTGGCTCGGTCTTCGACAGGCAGAGCGACCGGCCACCGAATCCCGACGGAATTCCCGACGCCTTGATCACTCCGGCCCGCTGCGACCAGTTGACGTCCGTCGGGGCCTCCCACTGGGCAGGACTGAGCCGGCCGATCGTCAGCCAGCGGGCCATCGGGATCGGGCTCGGCTTTTCGACCAGCGGCTTGAGCGCATTGACCGGGACGGCGTAGCCGAGGTTCTCGGTCACCAGCGACTTGAGCGTCAGCAGCCCGTGGACTCGCCCGTCGAGATCGAGAAGCGGCCCGCCGCTGTTCCCCCGCTCGATCGGAATGGCGAGCTGGATCATCGCCCGGCCGTCGACCTCTTTCCGCAGCCCGGAGACGACGCCGGTGACGACGCTGTGCTCCAGCCCTTCGGGATTGCCGATCGCCACGACCGGCTGACCCTGGACGAGCGTGTCGGAGTCGCCGAGCTCCAGGGCAGGGAGGTCTGTCGCGGCGATCTTGAGGATCGCGAGATCGAGGTCCCGCTCATGGGAGACAATGCTTTCGACCGGGTACGACTTTCCCGCCGCGGTCCGGACCGTGATCGGACGGGCCTCGCCGATGACGTGGTTGTTCGTGGCGATCAGGCCGGCGGCCCGGATGATGAACCCGGTCCCGACCCCTTCGGTCTTCCCCTCGCGGCCAGCGAACGAGACGACGACGACCGAGTCCTTCACCCGTTTGAACAGCTCGGCAACGTTAATGAGCGCGGGAATCTCACTCTTGGAGGCCTCCTTCGCGGAGGCCTCTTCGCTCCGCGCGGAGCCAACCGCGCAAGAGAGAACCAGCAGAACTGCCAACCATCGCAATCCCATAACCGACTCCAGACCAGTCCCGAGCGTGATGCGACAATCCATTAGAGCATTCTGCCCGGCGGCGTGCGCTCGTGCGGTGTCAACGTCCGGGAGCCGATTAGTCTGTTTCGCAAAGCCGGAATCCCCCCTGCGGGACTCCCCCTCTGCGTTCCTCCGGCGACTCGCTACACTTCGGCACAAATGGCGTTTCAGGAAAACGCCATTTCGAGGAAGCCGGCGCACCCAGCGCGGACTTCGAAGGCCCGGCGGGCGACTCCCCCGCCTTCCTTCAATCACACCCAGATAGTGAGTCAGTGAGTTTTTGACATGGCGGACAAGTCCCGCACGGCCCGGATGGAAAAGATCGTCGCTCTCTGCAAGCGGCGCGGGTTCATTTTCCAGAGTTCCGAAATCTACGGCGGCCTCAATGGCTTCTGGGATTACGGTCCACTCGGCGTCGAGCTCAAGCGCAACGTCCGCCAGGCGTGGTGGAATGACATGGTCGTCGTCAACGACCCGCTGTTCGTCCCCCCCGGCGCGCCGCAGGGGTTCTCGATCGTCGGGATCGAGACCTCGATCATCATGCATCCGCAGGTCTGGAAGGTCTCGGGGCACTACGACCTCTTCGCAGACAAGATGGTCGACTGCAAGGAGGCCAAGGGCCGCTACCGCCTCGACCACGTCAAGGGCCGCTGGGTGACCGGAAAGCTCGTCCCGAAGGAAGGGGCCGCCCCCGCTGCCGGCGAGGAAGACTGGTTCGTCACGACGACCGTCGACGGCCCCGAGGCGGAAGAGGCGATCGCCAAGCACGCCGGCAAGGCCCTCGGCGTGAAGAGCAACGAGCTCAACAAACTGCAGTGGAAGGGGGGCGTCACCTCGCTCGCCACCGTTCCGGTCGAGAAGTTCACGCACGTCGTGGCCCCGGAGGTCAACACCGCCGGCACGCTGACCGACCCTCGCGACTTCAACCTGATGTTCGAGACCTACACCGGGGCTCTCCAGTCGGACGACAACAAGGCGTTCCTCCGCCCCGAGACCGCCCAGGGGATGTTCGTCAACTTCAAGAACGTCTGCGACTCGACCCGCGTCAAGGTGCCGTTCGGCATCGCCCAGATCGGCAAGAGTTTCCGGAACGAGATCACGCCGCGGAACTTCACGTTCCGGTCGCGCGAGTTCGAACAGATGGAGATGGAGTTCTTCTGCCATCCCTCCGAATCGGAAAAGTGGTACTCCTACTGGCGTGACCGTCGCTTCAGCTGGTACGCGAAGCACGGCCTCAAGAAGGAGAACATGATTCTCCGCGAGCACGAGAAGTCGGAGCTCGCCCACTACTCGGTCGGCACCGCCGACATCGAGTACGCCTTCCCGTTCCTCGATGAAGGGGAATACGGCGAGCTCGAAGGGGTCGCGCACCGCGGCGACTTCGACCTCCGCTCGCACGCCGAAGGCAAGCTCGACAAGAACCTGCAGGTCGAGAAGAACGCCGAGGGCCAGCCGAAGTACCGTGGCTCGGGCGAGAACCTGACGTACTTCGACGACCAGACTCGCGAAAAGTTCGTCCCGCACGTCATCGAGCCCGCCGCCGGCTGCGACCGCGCGACCCTCGCCTTCATCTGCGAGGCCTACCACGAAGACGAGGCTCCGGACGACAAGGGGGTCATGCAGACCCGCATCGTGATGCGGTTCCATCCGAAGCTCGCCCCGATCAAGGCGGCGGTCTTCCCGCTCGTCAAGAAGGACGGCCAGCCCGAGAAGGCCCTCGAGATCTACCAGGCCCTCAAGGAAGCGGGCATCGCCGCGACCTACGACGCGCAGGCGGCGATCGGCAAGCGGTATCGCCGGATGGACGAGGCGGGAACGCCCTGGTGCATCACGGTCGACGCCGACACGATCAAGGACGGAACCGTCACGGTCCGCGACCGGGACTCGCTCGAGCAGGTCCGGATTCCAGCGACCGAGGTCGTCAACGAGATCGCAAAGCGAATCCGGGCCTCGTAAGAAAAAACCGTTCAACCGCGACGTGCCAGCGGAGCGCGGCAAGCGGCCACCAGGCTGCCGACCGTGTGTCGACTCGATGTCGCCGCGAAACGCGACCGTCAATCGGTAACAACGCAAGTCT
>JAEYWB010000058.1 GCA_023429275.1 Planctomycetota bacterium | reverse complement strand
GTCATCCGCGATGACCGCTTCACGCTGGAGCTCGAGCGACTTCCCGCAGCGGCGAGCGACGTCCTGCTCCCTGCGAAGATTCCCGTCGAACTGGTCCTCCCGCCGGCACTCCAACGGACCCTCACCGACTACACGCTCGGGGGCCCAGTCGGACCGGGTCAGAAGCTGACGCTTTCGTTCGCCCTGCCGAAAGACTGGTCGGACCAGGTCCGCGACCGGGACTGGGTTCTCTCGCTCGACGCGGCCGGCCTGCCGCACTCCTACCGGTGGAGCATCGACCCGCAGTCCAATATCGCGAGCGTGACCGGCCAGCCCCCGCAGCTCGGCGTCCGCCTCATTCTCCCGCCGGACGATCCGAAGGCCCCGCCGAGGCTCGAACCGATCATCCGCAAGGGGAAGGAGCCTCTTCACCTCCAGTTCCAGGTCGACGCCACCGAACTCGACCGCTCGGACGAATCGGCGGGCAACTGGACGCTCTCGTACCAGGTGGTCCGGGAGTCGGAGTCGGGAGTCGAAGCGACCCCCTTGCGGCATGCGTGGCGGCTCTTTTCCTCCCTCGAGCGGCGGGTCCTCCTCAGCGGGGTCAAGGGGGGAGCCTGGAGCCTGCGGACTTCCGCCGGCGACTACGAGATGGTCATTCCGCCGGAGGACATCCGCGGTCTGTCCGGGCGATTCCAGGTCCAGGCGGAGCTGACGCGATCCTCGGTGCCGGGTGAACCGCTCGCCCGGGCGACGATGCGGTTTGCGATCGACGACGACGCCGTTCCCGACGTGACGGTCAAGGGACTTTCGACCGAACCGCGCTCAACCGACAAGGACCTGCCGCTGCGGATCGAGGCGGTCGATCTCGAATCCGGGATTCAGAATCTCGTCTTCGGGTTCGATCTCAATGGAGACAAGGTCCTCCAGGAGGACGAGGAGGCGCTCGACCGGCAGACGCTTGTCGGGCTCGACAATCCGCGGTTCTCCTGGCCGGTCGTGATCCTCAAGAAGAAGCTGCCGAAGGTTCAGAAGAACGACGAGATGTGGAGGCTGATCGTGCAGGCCCGGAACGGGGTCGGCTCGGTCGCCACGAAAAGCTACTCGGTCATGCTGTTCAATCCCCCTCCGCCTCCCGTCCCGAAGGCCGCAACGACGGGAACGCTTGTCGTTCAGCTGAGACTCAACCGGGGAGGGAAGGCGACGATCCAGGTCACCGGGCCCGACACCCGGTTCGAAGAGACCTCCGCCGGGAGCGTCACGTTTTCCGAGTTGAAACCGGGGCAGTACACCATTGCCGCCAAGGTGAACTATGCCGTGATCGGCCAGAAAGAGGCGGGTGAAGCGAAGGTGGACGTGAAGGTCAGTGAAACGACGACCGTCAGCGTCCCTCTTCTCGGGGTGAAGCAATAGGTTCGCAGAGTTGTTGGCGGACGTTCTCCGCCGGAGTTCCTCCATGGCGTTGCAGTCCTTTTTCAGCCTGACAAGGTTCCTGATCTCCACTCACCAGGTGCTTCGCACGCTCCTGCGGTGGGTCGGGGTCCTGTTCGGGCTCATTCCCAAGGCCGGCCGGTTCTCGCCCGCGGTCTACGTGGTGATTCACTACGTCGTCATCCTCGCCATCACGGGGGCCCTGGCGTGGTACGGCCCGCGGCTCGTTCCCGAGTCGAGCGTTCCGATCTCGAACTGGTTCGTGCAGCGGTTCTATGTCGCGATCCAGTTCGTTCTGCTGTACCTCTTCATCCGGCTGCTGATCGCCGCGATCCAGCTCTTCCTGGCGCGCGACGTCTCGGAGTTCGAGGACATCGACGCCGCGTGGGAGGCGGGGCTCGACGCACTCGCCCGGGAAGGGTTCGATATCCAGTGGCTTCCGCTGTTCCTCATCAGCGGAGCGACGCAGCAGCAGCAGAAGAGCCTCTTCGAAAGTGCCCGGCTCACCTGGAAGGTCAGCGGCGCCTCGGACGATCCCCGGACGTCGGCGCTCTCGTTTCACGCCTGCGATGAAGCCCTGTTCATCTGTCTCAATGACGTCGGCGCGATGTCGCGGCAGATCCGCCAGACCGCCTCCGCCCGCGCCGGGTCACCGGCCCGCTCGGGGGCGAGTGCCGGAGCGCAAGCGACGCTCCGTCCCGGCCAGATCCAGTCCGCGGTCGGCGAGCAGACCCGCCGTCCCGATCAGATCCAGCGGGCGGTCGCCTCCGCGGCGGGAGCGACCCTCGCGCCGGGGGCCATCGCCGGCGCGACGATGCCGCCCCCAGGGGCAGGGCGGTTCGGCGAGACGATGCGTCCCGGCGACATCGCCGCAGCAGGGATGTCTGCGCCCGCTGCCTCGGCTCCTGCGCACATGGTTCCCGAGAAGCTGAGCCAGGAAGACCTCCGTCTCAATCGCCGCCGGCTCCGCTACTTCTGCGAGCGGCTGGTCCTCGAGCGGGGGCAGTACTGCCCGCTGAACGGCATCCTCCAGGTGGTCCCGCTCCGCTGGACGCAGAGCCCGGCGTTCGAGCCTCTCTTCGGGGCGGCCGCCCAGGACCTCGAAACGCTCCACGACACTCTGCATCTCCAGTTTCCGGTCGTCTGCCTGCATTCCGGCCTCGAAGACGTCACGGGACTCGCCCACTTCATCGAGCGGGGGCGGGAGCTCGATCCCCGCTTCAAGGACTCGCGGGCCGGCTCGCGGTATCCCGCCGGACTCCCGATCGACGAGAAGAGCTCGCAATGGGTCGTCGAGCGCGGGATGCAGTGGTTCCGCGACTGGGTGTATGCCGAGTTCGCCAGGAACCTCGCCAGCCCGCAGAACCGCCAGCTCTACCAGTTCCTCTGCGCCCTGTCGGCGCGCCGCGACCGGGTTGCGAAGGAGCTTCGGACGAGCGTCGGCGGCCTCAAGCTGCGGCTCCCCGTGCGGCTCACCGGCTGGTACTTCGTCGCGACGGGGAGCGACGCCGGCCACCAGGGGTTCGTCCACGGCGTCATGCAGCGGCTGATGAGCGAACAGAACGACGTCGCCTGGCTTCCCGAGTGGCGATCGCGCGACCGCCGCCGTCTCGCACTCACGTTCGTCCTGTCGCTGCTGACACTCGCGGTCCTCGCGGCCGACACCTGGCTCGCCTGGCGGATCTGGGAACGGGCCTCGGCCATCGCCACCGGTTGACGGAGCCCCGGCACGGAAAGACGTCGCTCCTCGCACTCACTGACTGTTCGGAGAATCGAAGCATCATGTCGTCCGGATCTGGTCCCTCGTGGCGAGGATCGGCGGGCTCCGCCCGGGGGGCGGGGGGCGCTCGCTCCTGGCGCAAGCCGGGAAGCGGTCCGGCCCAGACCTGGCCGGTCCGTTCCCGCTGGGTGCGAGGCTTCCTCAGCCTCTTCTCCGCCGCGATCGGCCTCGGAGCGATCGCGCTCTTCGTCTTTCTCATTTTCGTCCCCGGCTGCACGCAGACGCGCTACTCGATCCTCGCGCCGGCTCCCTACAACGACGCGGGGCTTCCGCCGCATCCTTTCGCCCAGCAGGACCGGGAGGCGTTCCGGGAGAAGTTCGGGGCCGCGGGCCTTTCGGAAGTCCTCGCGGGGAAGCCTGGATCGACGGCGGGTCAGCCTGCTCGCGCGGCCTCGTCCCGCGGTGTGCAGTTCCTCTATGTGACGGCGCTCGCCGGGGAAACCGCGACGGGAGTGGTCCTCTACTCGATCGACTCCGGCCCCGACGAGATCGAAGGGGCGATCCCGCTGGCGCGAGTGTGGGGCTACCTCGCATCGCTTCCGAAAGAGCAGCGGAAGATCCTTGCGATCGACATCGCGCGGGGTCCGATCGACTGGCGGTGGGGACAGTTCCTGCGGCCCTCCATCGGGTTGAGCGACGATGTCGGAACCGCATCCGCGGCGGTCCACAGTGAACAGATCCCGCCGATCCCTAACCTCGCCGTGCTGACCTCCGCCGCCCCGGGGGAAGTGAGCTGGACGACCCCCGGCCTCGGCCAGTCGGTCTTCGGACACTTTCTCATTCGGGCCCTCGCCGGCGAAGCGGACGGCAGCGGGGGACAGCCCCGCGACTTCCGCGTCACGCTGGCCGAGCTCGACGACTACGTCCGGACGCACACGCACCACTGGGTCTCACAGAACCGGGACCTCCGCGGACAGCATCCGCGGCTTCTCGTCGCCTCCGGGTCGCGGGAGGCGATGCTCGCGACGGTCGTCGGCGAGGTCCGTGCCAAGGCGGTCCCCCCGAGGCTCGAAGCCCCCAGGGCGATCGAGGGGACGACGCTCCGGCAGCTCGAAGCGGTCTGGGAGGCCCGGGACAAATGGGCCGCCCGGGAACCGGAACAGTGGCAGCCGATCCTCTGGCGGCAACTCCAGGAGCATCTCCGGCGGGCCGAGCAGTGGCGTCTGGCGGGGCAGCCCGAAGGGATGGAGCCTCACCTTCTCGCCGCGGAGAAGGCGGTTCGCGACCTCGAGGAGGCGGAGGCATCGCGCCGTCCGGACCTCGGCGCGTTCCGGTTCGTCGCGGCCAGTCTCGCACGCGGGGCGACCCCGGAGGCTCCGGCCGGTACCGTGCCGGAGACCGAGCCTCCCCTGGCCGAGCGGCAGATGCGGGCCGTCTTCGGCAGTTTCGCACCGACCGGCCTGCCGAAGAGCGTCATGGATGCCGCGGCGCAGCAGCGGCTCGAGGCGGAAAATGCCTCCTGGCACAGTTACCGGTCGCGGCTCTGGACCGGGACCGCCATCACCGACATCGACCGCGACCGCCGCATGGCGGAAGACCTCCTCTTCGTCGGCGGCACCGAGGAGCTCGAGCGTTCGGGCGCCTCCCGGAATGCGGCCGGCACCGCGCTTCGGCGGCACCAGGAGACGGTCCGCGTGCTGGCGGAGGCTCACCGCCTCCATTCTCGGCTCCTCGCCGAACTTCCCGACATGGCCTGGTGGGCCGCGCAGCGGCTACCGATCGAGAACACGCAGGCCGGATCCGCCGAGACGCGCCGCAGTCTTCTCATGAACGCGTATTCTCAGGGGATCGACGAGTCGCGGTTCCGGCCCCCGTCACTGACAGACCAGAAGGAAGAGTTCCGGGATGAGCCCGACGACACGAGCCTCCAGCAGACGGAGATCGATCTCCTGCTGCTGTTCGAAGAGACCCGCCAGCTGGCCCGGCTTCTCAATCACGAACTCGAACGGGACGGAGCCTTCACCGGCCCTGAAGGGACTACCTGGCTGGAGGAGATCAAGGCCCTCGTGCCGTCGCTGAACGACCCGGAACGGGGGATCGGAGCCCTGCAGGGACGCCTCAGCCGGCACGCCCAGGGATTGATCGGCTCGGCCGCCTCCGACACGGCCACGAGCCCCCAGGCCGGGATCGAGCAGGGCCAGGCCCAGTACTTCCACTGGCTTCGGCTGCGGAACGCCCTGCAATGGTCGGGGCTTTCGGCCGAGACGCGGCGCGGATTGTTTGCGGATCTCGAGCAGAGTGACCGCATCCTTCAGGTCAACGCGCAGAAAGTCCCTGTGGGAGCGGCTGCGGAGTGGAACGGAGACGACCGGACCGGAGTCGACGGCTGCTGGCAGTCGCTCTGGGCGCTTCAGAGCCTCTCGCTCGGTGCGGACGACGCCGCGATGCACGAACGGTGGGTCACCTGGAAGAACGCCGTCGTCGACCCGCGAAAGCAGGTCGCGCTGCTGACGCAGCTTGGCGAGGGAGTCCGGCGGGAGCTTCGCGAGAGGGTCGACCGCGCCCAGCCGGTTCCCGCTTCGTCGGACTCGATGCCCGCCGTCCTGCGGACGCTGGTCCGGGCGGAGCATGCCGGGCGGACGCTGCACGGCGACGACGCGTGCCTCTTCTCGATCGAGCGCGACCCGGTCCGCCGTCGGCGGGACTTCGACCTCGGAGCCCTTTGCGTCCTTCAGGCGGAACGGTACATCGAGGACTTCTGGGGAACCGTCAAGCCCTCCGACCGCGAGCCGTGGTATGTCCAGGCGGCGGAGCAGTGCCTGCGGGCCGCCGGCCGGCAGTCCGACCGTCTCTCTCTCGCGCCCCTGAAGCGGGCGATTGACGACGCCGCCGCACGCCTCGCGGCCCGCCAGACGGCCCGGCTGAGAATCGTTCCCCCCAAGGGGGTCGTCGACCTCGGACTCGTCGCCCAGCGGGATGCGCAGATCGCCACGGAGGCGAACGAGCAGATCCCCCCCGGAGTCTTCTCGCTCTGGCTGCAGGAACCTGCGCAGGACGAGCGGGCGAACGGCGCGGCGACGCTCGCATTCGTTCCGAAGGGACGCCGATCGGTCACCGCATCGGCTCCCGAGGTCGGCTTCTCGATTCGAAAGGAACGGGCCGCCGCCGCGTCAGAATGTGCGACGATCGGCATCCGCCCGCGGCTCCTCTTCCGCGGACGGTTCTGGGACGAGCAGGACGACCTTCTCATGGTCGATCCCTGCCCGCCCGACTCGATCGAGGAGCAATACCGGCCGCCGTCCCCCTTCGGTCAGATCGTCGTGTCGGGGGCCGATCGCCGGGACACGCTGCTGATGCTCGACTGCTCGCTGAGCATGGCGGAGAAGTTCAAGGGGAACGAAACCCGCTTCCAGGTCGGCAAGCGGGCGCTCATCGAGGCGATCCAGGCGCTGCACTCCGGCCCGGCACTCCGCGACGAGAAAGAGCCACATATCGTCGGATTCATGGCGTACGGCCACCGCGCCCGGGCCAGGAAGGATCCCACGCAGACCGATGTGAATCTCGACTGGACAGACCCGGTCCCCGGAACCATCACGGCCGGCGACGGATGGAAGAACGATTTCGAAATCTTCGTCCGGCCCGGCCGGCTCGTCGGCGATCAATACGACCGGATCATGAAGCAGATCCAGCGGCTGCAGCCGTATGGCAACACGCCGCTTCTGGGCTCGATCCTCCTGGCCGCCCAGTCGCTGATCGACCAGAAGCGGGGGGGCGTGATCGTCGCCATCTGCGACGGGTCGTTCAACGACGAATACCGCGACAAGGACAACCCGGGCGTTCGTTACCAGGCGGTCCGCGAGCTCCTCTCCAATCACAAGGAGCTGTCGCTGCACATCGTCGCCTTCGGGGTCGAGCAGCAGGACGACATCGAGGCGCTCTCGACGCTCGCCGCCGAGGCGAACGGAAAGTTCCATGAGGCGCCGACCGGGGCGAAGCTGGCCGAGACGATCGAGAAGGTCATGAAGGCGAGGCCCTACGAGGTCGCCCGCAGGAGTCCTCCCGGCGAGGCGGTCTCGAGGGAGCTCAAGGTGCCGGTCGAGAAACTCTCCCCGGGGCGCTACGAAGTGACGTTTCCCGGCCTGGGGCCTTTTCCCGCCCGGATCGATGGCGGAGAGCGGCTCGAGCTGGACCTCGACTTCCCGGGGCTTCGTCTCGTTCAGCGCCGGCCGCCGCCGCAGCTGTTCACCCGCGTCCGGGACACGAGCCCGCTGGGGCCGGCGGAGCCGACGCGGTTCGGATACCTGAAGGCCAACCTCGACCGGGAGAAGGGGACCGCTTCTCTCGAGCTCTCGCTCGACCGGGATGACCGGCTCGGGATGATCGACCGGCCGGCGGAGATCCGGATCGAGGTCGTTCCGCAGGGAACGACCGCGCCGCTCTCCCGGCTGTGGCGGCTCGCTCCCGACCAGTCCATTCCGGTCTGGCAGATGGAACTCCGCAACTGGCCGGTGGAGAAGATGCCGGAGGTTCGAGCCTCCTGGAAAATGACGCGGACCGAGCCCGACCAGCAGTGGCCGCTCGGCATCGCGGTCAAGGAGCCGCAGCGGGTCACGATCCCGGACTGGCCCGAAGGATCTCTCACCATGACGGCCGAGCATCAGCCGGGGCGCGTCCTGGTGAAACTCCAGGCGAACGACGGGGCGGGTGAGGGAAACATCGCCGACGTGCGGGTCGAGCTCGGAAGCCGCTCGCAGGTGGAGTCCCGGTTCCGCCCCGGGGAGTTCGGCTGGAAGAGCCGTTTTTACCGGATGCAGCGGCAGATCATCTACGACTTTGAGATCGGTGACGCGTTCGAGCCTGCGGACGCGCGAATCGCCGTGACGTCCCGGACGTCGCTCGATCGGGAGGCCCGCACCCTGGAGAGTCCGCTATTCATCGAAAAATGGGATAAAGAGCAGTAACGCCCCGCTCCGGCGCCGTAGCAGGCGTGCCTGCCGGATCCGCGGGCTCCTCACCTCCCGCCATGGTATCCCCGTCAATTGGCGGTATCATGGAGTGGGACGCGGCTTTCCCATTCGCCGGTGATCCGTACCGACGGGCCGCGGCAAACGCGACTCGAACGTCCCGCCGGATTCGCGGGAGAGTGAGGGATCCAGAAGGCCGCTCCAGGTTGGAGGTTGTGGTTGTAGTGGATGGTGTCGATCTACACGCGAAGAGGCCGCCCAAATGTCGATCGGCGAGCTGAACGCAGAAGACCTCGAAGGGCTCGTCGGGCGGGAGCTGGACGGTCGCTATCTTCTCGACAAGTTCATTGATCGAGGCGGGTTCGGCGCGATCTACCGGGGAATCGACAAGAAGTTCAATGCCCCTGTCGCGGTCAAGGTCGGGCTCTCTTACCGCGAGTTCATGAAGGAGGCGAAGCTCGCCGCCGAGGTCAAGCACGATCATATCGTCCAGGTCAGCGACTACGGCAACGACAAGGGGCTCGCCTACCTCGTCATGGAGTTCCTCCACGGCGAGGACCTCGAAAAGCTCTTCAAGCGACAGGGAAGCCGGCTCACTCCCGAGCAGCTGCGGAAGTTCGTCAGCGAGGTCGGTGACGCGCTCGCAAGCGCCCATGACGACAACCTCATTCACCGCGATCTCAAGCCCCGCAACATCATTCTGAAGACACCGACCGGCAAGTCGGGAGCAACGCTGACCGGGGGGGCGGGAAAGTTCGTCCTGCTCGACTTCGGGATCGCCGCCAAGCTCGACGCCAAGGGAACCCAGCGGAACCGCACGCAGGACGGCGCGGGGACCGTCGAGTACATGGCTCCCGAGCTCCTCAAGGCGACGCCGGTCACGACCTTCTCGTCGGACATCTACGCGTTCGGCGTGATCCTGTACCAGATGATGACCGGCCGGGTCCCGTTCCCGCAGTCCGACATGTCGCACATGGCACTGGCGGAGTCGGTGTATGCCATCACGAACAGTCCTCCCCCCCCGTTCGCTCAGGTCGCCCCCGACCGCAGCTATCCCGCGGCGGTGGAAGAGCTCGTCATGCAGTGCCTGGCGAAGGACCCGGCCCGCCGCCCGGCGACGATGACCGAAGTCCGCGACCGGTACCTCGCGGCCACAGCCCCCCCCGCGGCTCCTGCGGAGTCCAGGCGGCCGGCGAACCTGGGGCAGACGCTCCGTCCGACCGAGCTGATCGACACCGATGAATTTCACCTCAGCGGACGGGGCGACACGAAGCCGCACCCGCATTTCACCACTCCTCAGGAGTCGTCGGCGTTCTGGCCGTGGATGCTGCTCGGCCTGGGACTGGTGGTCGCCGTTACGGTGTTCGCGTTCGGGCGGCTGAAGCCCCAGCCCACGATTCAGCCGGTGGCGGCCCTGTTCGTCAATCGCAACATGCAGAGCGAAGTCCTGCAGCCGGGCGAGACGGTCCAGGTCACGGCCGGGGAAAGTGTCGAGGTGACATTCCGGCTCGACGATCTTCCTCGCGACACCGCCGTCGAGTTCGCGCCGGTCGACCCGCCGAAGTCGATCCGCTTCGAGCCCGCGGGCGGGTCGCCCATTGCGGCGAGCCACACATTTGCGATCTCGATCCCCGACCTCAACATGCCGGCCGGCACGACGATCCCGGTGACGCTGCGGGCGAGCCTTCCCAGCCAGTCGACGAGTTTCGAGAAGAACCTTCAGCTCGAAGTCGTCCGTCCGGAGCCCTGGCTGCCTGAGGACCTCAGGAAACTCGGCTTCGCAGAAGCCCCCGATTCGTGGCTGTGCCGGGTCGAAGCGAAGCTCTACGCGGCGATCCTCGAGCGGCGTGTCGGCGGCAAGGCGGTCCGCTTCCGGCTCGTCCCCCGTTCGATCGAAAACAACGTGCTGATCCGGACGTTCTACGTGATGGAGCGCCCGGTCTCGTACTCCCTCTTCGGCGAGTTCGCCCGGCAGGTTCCCGATTTCGAGCTGATTCCCCGGAAGGCGGGCGAGCGGAGCTGGGAGAACCTCGAACCGGAAGCCGAGGACCTCGCGGTGACGGAGGTCTACGTCCTGGAGGCCCAGCGTTTCGCGCAGTGGCTCGGCGGGAAGGCCGCCAGCCTGCCGACGACGGAAGAGTGGGAGCTGTCGGCCGGTTACTACGACTTCCTCCGGACGCTGCAGGCGCGGTTCGCACGTCCTGCCGCCGAGATCCCGGGGGAGGACCTCAGAAGCCTCAGCCCGATGCGAACGGAGATCGCCGGGACGAATGTCGACGTCCTGATCGGGGCGGGCCCCGCCGAGAGCGAACTGACCGAGCCGAGCGGCCGGACGTGGAAGAAATGCTCTCCGTACGGCTGCTGGTATCCCCTGCTCAAGACCGGCGAGTGGCCGACGGAAATGACCGCCACGCTCCGGCAACCCGACGTCAACCTCCGCGACCTCTGCCGCCGGGGGATTCCCTCCGTCGACGACAAGACGCTGACCGAGCATCTGTACGAGGCCCGGCTCCGCGGTCCCGCCCAGGTCAGGGACAAGGTCCTGTGGCTGGTGGAGGATGGTTCGGAGATGCGGATTCAGAAGAAAGACGATCTCAATTACCCGGGAACGTTGAACGTCCTTCCGGGCATTTCGGCCGGCGGAATCGACCTCGATACGAACATCGGGTTTCGAATCGTGCTGCTCACCGACGACGTAGAACAGTAGGCCCCGGCAGGTCCGCAGGGTCCTTATCGAAACTTCACAAACGGCCGGGGGCGAGCTCGTCAGGCTCCGAAATGCCCGAATCCGGACGCTTCGGTCGATTTGCACGCAACCTTTCTGAAGTCCGCTCGACAATCGCCCTGGCCTGATTCCGCACCCCTTGATGATTCGTCCTTTTCAGGCGGCACCCCCCTCATTGACGGCATGTCAAAGGCGGAGGGATACTGCCGGTAGCCTGGAGAGGTTTCCTCCCATGATGCACACCGCTTCGGTCATTCTGACGGCCCTCCTGATCGCCGCCTCTGTCCCGCGACAAGGGCTCGCCGCCGACCCCGTCCTTCCACCGGGCGATGCGTCGCCGCTGTTGCGTCTCGAGACGGGCGGGCCGAGAAGTTATGTCAGTGCCATCGAGTTCAGCCCCGATGGCGCACACCTTTACGCCACCGGGTGGGACAAGCTCATCCAGGTCTGGAACGTCGACGCCAACGGACGGTTTCAGTCGAGTGCCGGCGCCGCTCTCCGGGTGCCGACCGGATCGGGTCTCTACGGCGGCCTCAACGCGATGGCCCTTTCCCCCGACGGGGAATGGCTCGCCGCGGCGGGCCAGGGCCACACGCGCGACATGTCGGGAGAACGGCAGAGCGGATGGGTCCTGCCGGCCGGCCTGCTCAGTGCGGCCTCGCATCTCGACGAAGGGCTGATCTACGTCTTCCACACGCCGACCCGCAAATGCACGATCCTCCGCGGACATCGCGGGCCGGTCCAGTCTCTTGCGTTCGTTCGGGGGAGCCGCGGAGCGACTCCTGAGCTCGTTTCCATCGCCGAAGAGCGGGTGGAAGGATCGAGCGATCTGGCGGCCCAGGTCCGTTTCTGGAACGTCGCCGAGCGGTCGGAAATCGCCGACCTCAAGAAGGTCCCCGATGCCGCCGGCAAGGACTGGGTGCCGCTGCCGAAGCTTCAGGGATTCCGCCCGGGACTCACCGCCTGGAGCACCGGAGCGAACCCGAAACAGGCCCGCGTGGCGCTTGCCTGGGGTGACGACCAGTTCCGCGTGTGGGACGTCGAGACCGGCCAGGTCGCGAGCGTCCAATCGAATCCCAATCTGCTCTCCGTCGTGTCGCTGCCGGGGGCGGGACCCTCTCAGAAGCTCCTGACCGGGGCGCATGCGGAAGTCGGTGTCTGGACGCTCCCCTCCGGCGCGGGGGGACGGCTCACGGCGCTGAAGCGCCAGGACTTTCAGGCGGCACAGATCGACTCGGTCCATGGCCGCGTTCAGAACCTTCCGGGGACGGCGGTCGTGATCCCCGGGTCTGGCGGTTCTCCCGGCCATGCCGCGTTTGTGGTCACCCGTTATCTCGAGAACGGACGCGGCGAATACCGTCTCGTCCTCGCGAGCCTCACCTCGCCGGTCAAGACCGTCCGGGAGTTTCCACTCCCCTGGAGCGCGGCGATCCGGCAGACCGCTCTCGCGGCCTCTCCCGACGGCCGGAAGCTTGCCGTCGCGGGGAACGAACGGAACGAAATCGAGATCTATTCGGTCGATGACCTTGTTCGCGGAGGGGCCGAGAAGCCCCGGATGCAGGTCCTCGCCAGCACGGGCCTCGCGTTCGAGGGGGTCGCCTTCGTCCGCTCCGGCGAGAAGTGGGGACTGAAGCTGACACCGTCCCGCCGAGGGGTGGAAGGGGCCGCGGGTGAATCCCTTGTCATGGACCTCCCCGGCCGGCAGGTCGGTCCCGCCGGCGACGACTGGAAGCCGGCCGTTGCTGCCGCGGAAGGCTGGTCCGCCGAGTTCACCAAGCCCGGTTCCCTGACGGTCCGCCGTCCCGACCAGGATCCGCTCGAGCTCGACCTGGGAGCGGAACAGGTCGCGACCGCGTTCACATTCTGCCCCGCTTCGGCGGCGTGCCCGGTCCCGCTCATCGCCGTCGCCTCTCACGTCCGCGGCCAGCCGCTGCTTCAGATCTTCCGGGGGGATTCCGGCGAAGGGCTGCGGTGGTGCTCGGGGCATACCGAACAGGTCCGGGGCCTCTCGTTCTCGCAGGACGGCCGGATGCTCGCCTCGGTCGCCGACGACCGGACGACGGCGATCTGGACCATGGCCGATCTCGCCGAGAAGACGCTCGACCGGCATGGCCGGATCCCCGGGCTTTCGATTCACCAGCGGGGCGAAAAGCTCGTCGTGACGGAGGCCCCGGTCCGTTCCACCTTCAAGGCCGGGGATGAGGTGATCTCGGTCGTCCGGGCCGGGGAAGCGATCGGCATCCGCACCCCGAAAGCCTTCTATGATTTCGTTCACGCCCGCCGTCCGGGCGAGTCGGTCGAAACGACCGTCCGCCGCGGCGGGGAAGTCGCCTCGGTCACGTCGGATGTCCGCCAGGCGGTCGACGAGGTCAAACCCCTCTTTACGCTGTTCATCGGCTCCGCCCCCGCGAAGGGGGAATGGGAGTGGATCGGCTGGCATCCCCTCGGCAACTTCGACTCCCGCGGAGACGGCGTCGACCGCTGGCTCGGATGGCATTTCAACACGGGCGAGGCGGACCAGCCCGCCCGGTTTGCCGAGGTGGGCGAATACCGCGACGTCTTCTACCGGCGCGACCTGCTTCAATCGCTGATTGACGCCCAGAAGCTCGTCGTGCAGGCGGTCGAGGTGGACCCCGAGATCACGGTCTCCTACCGCT
>JAEYWB010000897.1 GCA_023429275.1 Planctomycetota bacterium | reverse complement strand
CCTTGAGGTTGTAGCACGCACCAGCGCGGCATCGCGGACCTAGAGGTAGCCGTTCGAGAGGACGGGATTCCAGAATGTCCCGCCGCAGACCGACGCCTTGTCGAGTTCCTTGAACTCGGTCTCACCTGGCTCGGCGAGAAGCAGCGTCCCCGCGTCGTCGAGCGTCAGCAGCTTGCCGTCGGCCAGTGCAATCAGGCCGACGTGGAGATAGCCGAGACCTTTCTTGTGCCACTTCTCGTCCCCCGTCTTGACGTCGACGCAGCGGACATCCGCCCGGGGCAGTGGCATGACCTGATTCGTCACGATGCAGGCCCGCCCCGCTGGCGAGACTAGAACTCACCCACCTTGTCCTTGCCTGCGCGGGTCGTCTGAGCATCGTAGGTGTCGACGCTCATGTTCTCCGACAGGAAGTGAACCGAGCCGTCCGCGAGGATGTGGTGCGCTCCGCCGGTGTGGTTGCTCGATGGCCCCCATGTCTGGCCGATCGAGTCGGGATAGCCGAAGAACGGCGCGTAGACCTGGTAGTTGATCGACACCGAGTTTCCCGGCTGCCCCAGCATGTTGGACCAGCGGGCACAGAGCGTCGCGCTCGTTCCATCCACCCAAACCGGCGCCTGCTGATCCTTCGTTTCGGCGATGACGAGCGTGTTGGAGGCCCCGTCGGTGATGTCGCCGAACCGCGTACGAGACTGCGGGAAAATGATCCCTTCGGGCGGCGTCGCCCCCCCGAGGGCGCCCGCCGTGACGGCACCAATCGACGCATAGTTTCGAAGAGCGAACGCGTTGGCCGCGCCCCCCGCCGCCATCGCGTACTGAGCCTCGTCCGTATGACTCTTTCCTGAGTAACTTGGACAGCGGTAGGCGGGAATGACCTTGCTCGCGCTCTCTCGGTTCGCCGGCGCCAACGCCGACACGTTGTAATCGATCTTGTTGTAGACCCCGGCCTGATCGAGATTCGGCAGGATCAGGCTCGCGAAGCTGTGCAGATGCTTGTCCGCAACCGTCCAGCTCGCGGCAGAGCTGTTGTAGCTCCATACTCCCGAGCGAAGCCGGCTCGTGTTCGCCGGAGGAAAGACGCTGTGGGTGCTCTCGTAGTTGTGGAGAGCAAGTCCGATCTGCTTCAGATTGTTCCGGCACTGCGAGGCCCGCGCCGATTCACGGGCCTGCTGAACGGCGGGAAGCAGGATCGCCACGAGCACCGCAATGATGGCGATAACGACGAGCAGTTCGATGAGCGTGAAACCACGACGGCGTTGCATGGGAGAACTCGTCCGAAGGAGGGCAGGTGGGGAGAGACGAAGCAGGCGAGCAGGCGAGCAGGCAGGCGGAGGACGCGCTCAAGTCATTTGTGGCAAACGACACGTTGGCCCTGCCAATAGTCAAATTGGGATTTGATAATTACACGTCGGGGTTCTGCAAAGTCAAGCGATCCGGCCCTCGCAACGGATCAGGCGGCGCCGAATGGAATGCCTGTTTCAATCGCCCGCCAGTCCTTTGGCAGCCTGACGGGAGAGTCATCCGAGACGGCGCCGCTCGGCTGAAGGTCTGGAAATCCCGCGGATCGAGACTCTCTCTGAAACGTCATCGCATCAATGCAAAAGGGACGCCCCTTGCGGGGGCGTCCCTTTTGTGAAGTCGGTGCAATCGCGTCGCCGTCAGGCGGCCGCTTCCTGAAGCAGTGGAAGCATCAGGTCCCGGTGTCCGTTGAACCGCTGGGCGTTCAGCCGATCGAGACCTTCCGAAAGCATCGGCATCGCGACGCAGAGGGCCTTGCGGATCTTTTTCGTCTGGAGCGAGCACTCGGCGGCTCCGAAACCTTCGGCACGCTCGACCGAGGTAACCTCGCGGCGGATCGCCATCCAGGGGAGGTCGAGCTGATCGGCGAGTCGCCGAGCGAACTGGTGCGGGCTGACCCGTTCGGCTCCGGCGACGTGAAACATTCCCATCAGCCCCTCGGCAATCGCCCGCTCGACGATGTCGGCAAGGTCTGTCGCCAGCAGCGGCGTCGAGTGACGGACCGGGTCCTGATCGACCGACCGCTTCAGCTCGATCGACTGGAGGATGTTTTCGAGCCAGCCTGTGCCGGTCGGCGACCACCCGAAGGCGTTGGTCCGGACGATGAGAGCCTCGGGGCAGGCGGCCAGGGCCGCGGTCTCGGCGGCGCGGATGCGGGCCGCGCCGGCGCTCGGACACTCGTGAGTCGATTCCTCGTCGTGGAAGATCCAGGGGCCGGTGAAGACGGCGTCGGAGGAGATCATAACGAATGTCGCGCCGCACTCCTGGGCGGCACGGGCCCACAGCCCGGCCTGCGAGGCGGGTGTCCGCGTGAGCGCGGCCTCCGTTGCGGGGTCCCAGCTCGAGCGGGATTCCGGACCGCAATAGATGACGCGCCGGGCGCGGGTGGAGAGGATCGTATCGGACGGCGACGCGCTGGCGTCGGCGTGGTGACATCCTTCAATGCGGACCGGGGCTCCGAACGAGACGGCGGAAACGTCATGACGTTCCGCGAAGTGGGCAGCGAGATTGGCCCCCACGACAGTTTCGACACCGACCACAAGAATCGATTCCACGCTGAGCCTCCATGCATGGGCGTGATCCGCCGCGGCGCTCGAGCGGGCCGGACGGAATGACAGTTCCCGTTCGATCACAGGAATCGAATGGGGACCGCGCGAGCCGAATCCATCGGTCGCGGCGGGGAGGGCGTTATACGATCCCCCTCAAAAATCGGCCAAGGCCAAATCCGCAGAACCTGCCGATCGCCGGGAGCAGGCCGCCCCGATCCGGAAGTTGCTCTTGCGTCAAATTGGGCAGGACTCCGCGCACAGCGGCTCGCGGGACAAACGACGAGACCCCGCAGGGGCCACCGCTGCGGGGTCTCATTCGATCGATTCTTCATCCGACCGCGTCGCGATCACTCGCCCCGCGGAGCCCGCTCTCCCTCAGGACGGGGACGGTCCCCCTCGCCGCGGGGCCGCTCACCCTCAGGGCGGGGGCGGTCTCCTTCGCCACGGGGACGATCCCCCTCCGGACGGGCGCGGTCTCCCTCAGGACGCGGACGATCTCCTTCGCCACGCGGCCGCTCACCGTCGGGCCGGGGGCGATCCCCCTCGGGACGGCGCTCTCCCTCAGGACGCGGGCGGTCTCCCTGGCCGCGTGGGCGATCTCCTTCCGGTCGGCGCCCCCCCTCCTGCGGGCCCATTCCTCGACCGGCTCCCTCAGGGGGACCGAACGCCTCGGCCATGTCGATGTGGCCATCCTGATTCCGATCGAGGCGATCGAACTGAGCGGCCGCGTTCTGCAGTTCTTCCCGGCTGATCCGCCCGTCGTTGTTCTCATCCAGCGCCCGGATCAGCTGCGGCCGGAAAGGGCGACCTTCACCGCGCGGCCCCCCTTCTCGTGGGCCTCCTTCAGGACGACGCTCGCCATCCCGTGGGCCTCCTTCAGGGCGACGTTCGCCATCACGAGGGCGTTCCCCTTCGGCCGCCGGTCGCCCCCCTTCCCGCATGACTGGACGGGGGCCGTTTCCAACCGGCCGCCCACCGGGGCCTCCCTGGGCCATCATTTCTTCCATTCGGGCGATGTCGATCTCGTTGCGCCCCGTCCGTTCCATCATCTGGGTCAGCCGCTCGCGTCCTTCGGCCGGAACATCCTGGAGTTCCTCGCGGCTCACCTTGCCATCCTTGTTCTTGTCGAGCTGGCGGAGCCTGTCGAGCATCATCCGACCGCTGGCCGGTCCCCCCTGCCCCCCTTCGCGCCCCATCCGTTCGCGAGCTTGCCGGATGTCGTCAGGCGTCAGCTCGTCCTTCTTGAGCTCTTCGAACAGGCGGCCCAGGAAGCCCTTGATGGGCTCGGGGGCCTCGGACGATCGGACTTCTTCCGGCGAGAGGCGCCCGTTGCCGTTCCTGTCGAAACGACGGAACATCTCCTCGGAATTCGGGCGACCCGGCCCACCAGGGCCTCCCCCCCCTGGGCGCCCCTCGCCCGGAGGAGGCGTCACCGGGGTTTCCGGAGCGGTCGCGGCCGATGAGAATTCCTCCTTGGTGAGGATGCCGTCCTTGTTCTTGTCCCCGGATCGCAGCATCCGCTCGAAATGACGGAGCTGCTCTTCCGGGACTTCGGACTTCTCCAGCTTTCCGTCGGCGTTCTTGTCGAGGCTGGAGAAGAGGTCGGCGGCGTCATCGGCGATAGCCAGTCCCGCCGAGAGAGCCAGTGAGAGCGAGGCGGCGGCGAAGAATGGCACTCCGCGCGGAGTCGAGCGCTTCATGATCAGTGCAACCTTGGTGTCTTGAGAGGTTCGGGAGAAACCGACTGACCAGTAAAACCGCCGGGGCGGGCCAAGGTTCCGTAGAAAATCGCGCAATAGTCGATTCCAATGCCGAGGACCCTGTGCTCGCCAGCAGTTGTGAGATTTTCCGGCGGTATTCTCGCAAGGAACGGGATGGGAAGCCCTCAGGCTCCCCACCTTGGCCCTGAGTCCGATACCGCCGGCCGGCTTCGGAGATGACCACCAGGATGTCCAGACTTTTCCGGGCCAACGGGGCCCTCGGCGGGGCGACACAAGGCAGAATCGAAACAGGAAACGGGCCGGAACTGCCGTCTGAAAGCAACGGACGCACGGGCGACTCCCTGCCGTCCGTCTTCCGGACGGGATGTGCGGCCTTGACCTGGCTCTTTGCGGCGGGAACCCCCGTATCGGCCCAGGAAGCGGCTGCCGCTCTGGCGACTCCCGCCGCCATTCCCCCCGCGACCGACAGCGGCGACATCGCCTGGATGCTTGTCTCGACGGCACTCGTTCTGTTCATGACCGCACCAGGTCTGATCCTTTTCTACGGCGGGCTCGTCCGCAAGAAGAACGTCCTCAGCATCCTGATGCAGTGCATCTTCCTGATGGGGCTCATGACCTGCGTCTGGGCGATCTGGGGTTACAGCTTCGCGTTCAGCGGCGCGAGCCCCTATTTCGGCGACTTCAAGAAGGTGGCACTCTCCGGAATCGTTCCGACCGCCGCCGCGCCGTTCTTTCCCGCGTGGGGGACGACGAAGATTCCCGAACTGCTGGGCATGGCGTTCCAGGGGATGTTCTTCATTATCACGCCCGCTCTCATCTGCGGGGCGTTTGCCGAGCGGATGAAGTTCAGCGCGGTCTGCCTCTTTTCGATCCTGTGGGGAACCTTCATCTACTGCCCGGTCGCCCACTGGGTGTGGTCAGACAACGGCTGGCTTTGCGAAGCGAACAAGGCGGCGGCGTTCCGCGCGATTGATTTCGCGGGGGGGACGGTCGTTCACGTGACGTCGGGAGTCTCCGCGCTCGCCTGCGCGTTCCTGCTCGGACGACGGCTTGGTTACGGACAGGAACCGATGCCGCCGCACAATCTGACATACACGACCGCCGGAGCCGCGATGCTCTGGGTTGGATGGTTCGGGTTCAACGGAGGAAGTGCTCTCGGCAGCAACACCGCCGCCGTAAGCGCCCTGGTGGCAACGCATTTCGCCGCCGCCGCGGGGACGATCGCCTGGGCAGGGCTCGAGTGGATTCTCCGCAAACGGCCGAGCGTCCTGGGAGCCTGTTCGGGGGCGGTCGCGGGCCTGGTCTGCGTCACCCCCGCGAGCGGATCGGTCACGCCGATGTCCGGCATGATCATCGGCTTCCTGGGCGGAGCCGCATGCTTCTGGGCTTGTACTGGCCTCAAGTCCCGCTTCAGGTACGACGACACTCTCGACGCGTTCGGAGTGCACGGTGTCGGTGGGATGCTCGGAGCGATGCTGACCGGCGTGTTCGCCACCCGCGCCATCCTTCCCGACGTCCATCTTGGCCCGCTGGCGGGGAGAGGGCTGCTGGAGGGAAACGGCGGTCAGCTTGTGGCCCAGGCCGTGAGCATCGCCGCGTCGGCGGGCTGGGCGCTCGTCGGAACGGCAGTCCTGCTGAAGGGGATCGACCTGACGATCGGCCTTCGCGTCACGCCGGAGGAGGAAGTCCAGGGGCTCGACGTCACCCAGCACGGGGAAGAGGGCTACATCTTCTTCTGATGCCGTCTTGCGTCCGGGAATCCGAACGGAGCCCATCCGCCGCCGATTTGCCGCGGGACGCTGCGAACCTGACGCGGAGGCGTTGCGGCCGCCTGGCTGTCGAGGCCGGAGGGCGCCCGGGAACCCGCGAGGCTCCCGTTGAGTGGCGGGGCTGGCCCTCAGATCGGGGAGTATCGAATTTCGAGCCTTTTTCAAGGGGTTCGCCGTCGGCAGCCGCCGTTTGGATTTGACAGTCTTGACTCCTCCGGGGACATTGCAGGAGCGCTCGCGACAGTAGACGGTTCCTTGTTCCCAGGTTGCTCATGAAGAAGATCGAGGCGATCATCCGGCACTTCAAACTCGAAGAGGTCAAAGATGCCCTCAACCGGGTGGGAGTGGAGGGGATGACCGTGACGGAAGTCCGGGGCTTCGGCCGGCAAAAGGGGCACAAGGAGCAGTACCGAGGTTCTGAGTACTCGGTGGACTTTCTCCCGAAGGTGAGGATTGAGATCGTCGTTTCCGACGCCACGAAGCACGAGATCGTGGGAGCGATCCTGAAGACCGCGCGGACCGGCGCGATCGGGGACGGCAAGATCTTCATCACCAACCTGGAGGAGACCATCCGGATTCGCACAGGCGAAACCGGGGACCATGCGTTGTAGTCACTTTCACCCGTGTGGGGGCTGATGACCGAACATCAAGGGGGCGAGCCGCGAGACTCAGGACTTCGCGACGGCACGCCGCCTTGAGGTGAGGGATGGCCGCCATACATCATTGCCACGAGCGTTGAGAAAACTGCCATGAAGAAGTTGGAAGCCGTGATCCGGCACTACAAGTTGGAAGACGTGAAGAACGCCCTGACGACCGAAGGGATCGTGGGGATGACGGTCAGCGAAGTCCGGGGCTTCGGCCGTCAGCGGGGCCACAAGGAGCAGTACCGCGGGGCGGAATACACGGTCGACTTCCTGCCGAAACTGAAGCTGGAAGTCGTCGTCAAGAACGATCAGGTCCAGAAGGCGGTGGAGATCATCAGCAACGCCGCCCGGACCGGCAAAGTCGGTGACGGAAAGATCTTCATCAGCGCTCTGGAAGAAGTGATCCGCATCCGGACGGGCGAGTCGGGCGAAGAGGCGATCTAGCCTCAAATCGCGGCGGCCTGAAGAGTTTCGTCATTGTCTGGCGGAAAGCTGGGCTACCATTGCGCGCTGAGCCCCGCCACGTTCTGGCGGGGCTTTTTCGCTTTCGTCAGTCGCGTGACGTACCGGGGCTGTGGATCGTCGGTCTCACGGTCGCAAAGGGCATCTACTTCTCAACCGGATTGATCTCAGTCATCGCTTCCCGGCGGAGAATGAAGTACATCCAGTCGTCGCGCCTGCGGACGGGATCCCCCTGCCAGTCGAGACCTTCATTCCCCTTTGCCAGGGCCTGGCGGGCCGCTTCGTGATGCCCGAGCCGATGGTGGGCGAGCGCGGCAACAAATTTCGGTGCCGGACCGAGGATACCCGCCGCCGGTCCCTCACAGATCGCGAGTGCTTCCTCGTAGCGCCCCGAGCGGTACTCGGCGAGCCCCTTGGCGAAGAGAAAGTAGGGGTAGAGCCAGTTCGGGTAGGTCGACTTGTCCGTCGACAGGGCTCGATCGATGAGCACAAGGCTTTTCTGAAGAGTCTCGGCCTTCGGAGGAGCCAGAAGGCAGGCCCGGCCGAGCCACTCGCATTCGCGAGGATCGGTGGTGGCGCGGAATCGCGTGAGCAGCTTTTTGCAAACGCGATGGTAGTCGGCCTCGCGCCCGAGGATCAGGCAGAGTTCGGCGTACCCGTTGCACTCCCCTGTCGTGGGGACTTCGGAGTCGAGCACCCTGGCCCAGCTCTCGATCGCCTCATCAGCGCGCCCCTGGCGTAGAAGGACCTCGCGGATGCGGGTCCGGGTTTCCACGAGATCGGGCTCGAGTTCGGCCGCCCGCTGAAAGTGCGAGAGCGCTTCGTCCAGGCGGTCCTTCGCAATGAACAGCTGGCCGAGCCGAAGGTGCGCCCAGGTGTGGTCGGGCTCGAGCTCCAGGGTCCGCTCAAAGTGCTCGATCGCTTCGTCGAACTTCTTCGCTCCCCAGAGACAGAGGCCAAGGTTGTAGTGGGCGCCGGAGGCCTCGGGACGGAGAGCCACAGTCGCCCGGCCGTAGGCGGCTCCTCCCGCGAAGTCCTTCGCTCCGGTGAGAACGCCGAGCTCGAAGTTCAGCCAGAAGTCGTCGGGATGGACCCGGTACACGCGATGGAGAAACCCGGACGAGTCTCCTCCTAAACGCCGCCACCGCTCCGCCAGGGCGACCAGCGCCGTCACCGGATGCCTGCTGACGTCTGCGTCCGTCGCCAGCTTTTCGATCGCGGCCAGGTCGGTCCATTGGTCCGGATCACGGAGACGATCGCGCCACGGATCGGGGTCCGCTTTCCTGGCGACGCTGAGGATCCATCCCCGCAGCTCGTCCAGCGAGCAGACCGCCCAGTCATCGAGTGCGGCAATCAGCACGGGGCTCACCCTGGAGGCTTTGACCCGGCCGGCGACGAGAGTGGGATCGTCCTGAAACGTCCCCAGGCGAGCTTCCCGAAAGATCGTCTGGTACCGGTGGCTTGATTCCTCGTTATTGAAGCCGGCGTTCTCCAGGAAACGGGCTCGCGTCATGCGGACGTTCTGCAGCTTCTCCGCAACCTCCAGGTCCGAGGTGGCCGCCTCGATCTCCTGGCGGAGGTCACTGAAGCCACCCTTCGGAATGCGGCCGAGGATCTCGCGGGCCTCGCGGAATCGCCCTTCCTGCTCGAGCAGGAGCACGAACTGGAGTCGCTCCTCCCACTGCGTCCTCTCGAGCCGGTGTTCGGCGGCGAGGACGAGTTGTCGCACTCCGAACGCCGCCCCGGCGGCTGCGAATCCCGCGGTCACCAGGAGAAGCGCGGTCGTGACCGGGTTGCCGCGAGCCCGGCGAACGATTCGCACCAGACCGCTGATCGGACGGGCCGAGATCGGCTCGCTCTGGAGAAACTGCCGGACGTCATTCCTGAGAGCCGCGGCGCTCGCGTAGCGGGCGCGAGGCTCCTTCTGGAGACATTTCAGGCAGATCGTTTCCAGATCGCGTGGAACGCCCGCGTTGAGCTGCGTGGGCGGAACAGGCTGCTGCGAGATCACCTGCTGAAGCGTTGCCGAGGTGGACTCTCCCCGAAAGGGGGGCCGTCCCGTCAGCAGTTCGTACAGAATCGCCCCCAGCGCATAGATATCGACCGCCGGCCCGAGGGTCGATGACTCTCCCCGGGCCTGCTCCGGGGACATGTAGCTGGGAGTTCCCATCGGCGCGCCGCTGAGTGTGAGCGGGCCGGTCCCTCCCATGAGCCGTGCCAGGCCAAAGTCAGCGATTTTGGGGGTTCCTCGCGACATCAGCAGGATGTTGGACGGCTTCAGGTCACGATGGACGATCTGCCGTTCATGCGCCGACTGAACGGCGTCCGCGAGAGTCGCGAGCAGTTCGGCCGCCTCATGCGGCGGCTGCGGAACTCCCGCGAGCTGGTCCGCCAGGGTTCCCCCCTCGACAAGTTCCATCGTGAAGAAGAGCCGTCCGGCGTGATCGCCGACGTCGTAGACCGGCACGATGTTGGGATGCTGCAGTCGAGCGGCCGCTTCGGCTTCCCGCTGGAACCGCTCACGCTCCACCGGCGTGGCGTACGTTCCCGCGAGCAGCATCTTGATCGCGACAGGGCGATTGAGCTTCAAGTGGCGGCCCTTGTAGACAACACCCATTCCCCCTCGCCCGAGGATCGTTTCGACCTCGTAGCCCGGAATCTGCGGAAGATCCGCCCGCGCGACCACGGGGTTGGAAATGACCGGGTCGGAAAGCGGAAGTTCAGGAAACATCGCCACGACCTGGGCTTCGACCGCCCGGATACGCCGCAGCTCCTCCAGAAGTTGTGGCAACAGCTCGGGGCAGTCGCTGGTCACGACTTCGGGAGAGGCCCCGCTGTCGAGGACGTCTTCGAGCAGCTGATGGAGTCGCGGGTCGGTCGCCATCGTCATGCTCCCCCGCCGGCGGGCGCGTGGGCCGGCGGACTGCGAGGAGCGGGCTGCAAATCGCCCAGCTGCTCGGCGAGGAGCAGCAGGCTGCGGTTGAGGCGCCGCTGGACCGTCTTGGTGGAAATGCCGAGAATCGTGGCAGACTCCGCCTGGCTGAGTCCCTGAATACGCACCAATCCAAAGACCTCCTGTTCCTCCGCCGGAAGGGCTTCGATCGCCTCCAGCATCCGCCGCCCCGTCGGGCTCAGCACCGAGTCGCTGCTTTCGGGGTTCGGCAACGCCCCGTCCGGCAGCTCCGCGACGCGCGGCTCTTCGTCTAAGCGCCGGGCCAGGTCATTCAGCTCCCAGCGGATGTGCTGATTGGCGAGAGCGAAGAACTGCCGCACCCCTTGGGGGCGAATCGCCCGAAGGGCCTTGAGGAGCCGCTCCACCACACCTCCGAGGAGTTCGTCCGGCTGAAGGTTCAGCGGCGGCCGCATCAGACGCGGGTAACTCTGGTACAATAGGCGGGTACACAGCTGATTCAGCCGGCCCGTCGCTCTCTCCAGGAGCGCTCGAACGACCGGCTCGGCCGGAGCATCTCCTCCGAGTTCATCCAGATATCGCTGAACAATGGCGGTTGTGTGTTCTGTCGCCACGGTGGTTGATTCGTTGGAGCTCGGGAGCGCCGGAGATCTTATTCCGCGGCCTGTCCACCGGCCACGCTCAGTTCAGGTGAGGAACTCATCGACGACCTTGCAGAGGAAAGGTGACGGGCAAACCGTCGCCGATTGGTGAGTTCGGCCGCAGCGTCAGCCGCCGCGTGTTCCTCTTCACGTTGCTGACCGGAGGAGGGTCATCATGAACCATGCGCTGGGCGAGCTGTGGCCGCGGATGATGTCCGTTGCATATCGCATTCTCGGGAGCGTGATGGACGCGGAGGATGCCGTTCAGGAGGCGTTCGTCCGTCTGCTGGCGACGGACCAGGTGACGTCACTGGAGGGATTCCTCGTCAAAGCGACGTCGCATCGCTGCTTTGACCGGCTGCGTGCCAGAAGGATCCGGAGAAATCATGCTCGTCTCTCTGTTCCCTGCTCCACAACGACGCTCAGGACGTCAGGGGTGGAAGCGGTCGAGGAGTCGCTCAGCAGGGCATTCCTGTACATGCTCGAGCGTCTGACGCCGGTCGAGCTCGCCGTGTTTCTCCTGCGGACGGCTTTCGACTTCGAATTCGTCGAGATCGCGGAAGTCCTGGGTAAGTCGAGTGCCCATACACGACAGATCCTTTGCCGGGCCAGGTCGCGGCTTCTCAACAGTGAGCCGCGATTCGCACGGACACTGGAAAACGCCGATGACGTGGCCGAACGGTTTGTCAACGTGTGTCGATCCGGCGACATCACTTCCATCGGGCAGATGCTGGTTGAGGTTCCAGGTGGAACTCGGCGAGACGGGAGCGAGCCATCCTGTGCAATCGGCGTCCTCAGGGTGAGTCATCGGCCAGCGGAGTTCGTGAGTGACGCCCGAGGCGGCCGGCGGGAGGACAGCCCGGCGAGCGCCGCGGATGAGCATCACGGCCGTAAGAAGGCATTCGTTCTGAAGGACGTTGTCTTGCGGCGTCGCTCCCGGCGAAGCGAGCGGGACGACTCACTGGTCCGGACAGACTGCGGGGCGCGGGGCGGGGGGGGGGGGGGGGGGGGG
>JAEYWB010000885.1 GCA_023429275.1 Planctomycetota bacterium | reverse complement strand
CGAGATGTGTGCCGGACTCGCGGATTCGATGGACGAGAACGCCGCGCGGCTCGAGTCGACCGGCCTCCCTCCGGCCGAGGTCTTCCTGGATGATCTGTCGCGGTTTCGGCGACAGGTGGCGGAGCTTCTGTCACTCGTCCATCCCGGCGATTCCCCACCGGGGGCATTTGCGGAGAGCGAGGCGAGACTCCACGACAGCGAACGGACGGACCGATGCCTCGCGGCGATCGACCGCTTCCTCCGCCTGAAGGGGGGCGAGGGAGTTGCCGCGTCGCAGCTTGCCGCGGAGCAGCAGCGGGCGGTCGAGCTGAGAAAGCTGGTTCAGGCCGGGACCGCTCCGAAGTCGGCGACGCAGCAACTCGCAGAGGGCCGCCATCCGTGGTGCGATCTCGTCTCGCACGTGACGGATGCGGACCGGCTCAACGACGAGCGCTGGAGTGAGCTGAGCACGTCCGTGACGCAGAATCTCGGGCCGGCAATCGCGACCGCTGCCGCCCGCGGGAGAATCGTCCTCGAGGCCATCGAGTCTCTCGAGGCCATGGAGTCTCTCGAGGCCATGGAGTCTCTCGAGGAAGGGGCGTCCGCAAGTCCCGCCGAGATCGAAAGCAAACCCGCTACGCGATCGACCGTGGCGGTCCATTCAGCGCCGGTCTCTCTGCCGCCAGGAGCCGAGACGTCTCCCCAGGCCACGTCTCCTCTGCCGCAACCGACGTCGACCAGGGGGATTCGCCAGAGGGAACTCGATTCCCCTCAGGTCGGCAGTCATCCGAGTGCAAACGAGGGAGATCGCCTGACCGCGCTGGCGAAGATCGCCCTCGGCGCGACCGATCCCGCGCGATGTGCCTGGATCTCCGAGCTGATCCTGGAACTCCTCGCCGCGGGTCGACCGGGACTCGCGTACCACCTTGCCCGCTGCCTCGAAGGACGACGGAGCCGGGCCTGTGTCTCGGTCCCCTCCTCGCTGATTCGGTTCTGGACGATCGGCCAGGCGGTTCTCTTCTCTCGCGGAGAGCTCGCCGCACTCCTTCAGGGGGACCTTGTCGATCTCAGGGCGCGGATTCACAACACTTCCGACGAGAACTGGACGGAGGCCCTTTCGCTCCTGGCCCGGGCCGCCGCCCTTCGCCCCGCCATCGTCGCTCCGGCCACGGGGGCGGCCTCCTGGCTCCGCTCGCTCCCCCGCGAAGGGAGTTCCGACGATCTGATCGGCCGTGGGTGCAGCCAGCTCTATAACTACATCTCCCGCGTGAGCTCCGACAGCGAGAAGCTGGGCGGGTTGCGAATGGGCCTCGTTCGACGCGGCGCAGAGGGGGCGAACGTTGAAACGCTTCGGCACGACCTCATTGCCGACATTCGCCACTGGCAGGCGCAAGCTCCTCCTCCGCCGCTGCGATACGAAGCGACAACTCCCCTGTTCCTCAAGGCCCACTGGACTCTGCGGGCTCCCGCGCCCCTCTCCGACCGGCTTCACTGGTCGGAATGGCAGCGAGCCGCGAGGAGCCTCGACACGATCATCGGCGACGTCCTCGAAGACCGCCGACAGGAGGTTCCGCGGGTGAAGGCCGAGATGGATCGCATCTCGCGGGAACTGCTCCCTTCCCTTCAGGCCGGCGGACAGGGAGCGGGGCAATGTTCAGACAACGACCACGGGGCCGAGCTTCGCGAGCGGCTGCTGCAGACACTCTCGTTCGGTCAGCGCTGGCTGGCAATCCTCGCGATGCCGGCCTGCGACGGCACCAGGTTCCTGCCGCAGGCGGCTGAAGATCTGCTCCACGAGATCCGCACCCGGCATGCGGCAGTCCTCGAGGAGCTGGCGGCACTTCGGCAGCGGACGACCGCTCGTCCCGTCCGGACCGCCGTCGCGATTCTGTCGATGGCTGTCGAAAGCGTTCGGCGCCGCGTCGAGTCCGAAGACGCAGGAGGGACAAAGGAGCCCGATCCGCGGCACCTGCTGCACGCCGAGCTTCTCAAGATCCCGACGGTCCGGCTCGATGCCGCCTGGGAGCCGGAACTCGACCGCCGCCGGCTCGAAGAGGAGATCCTCCGGTCGCTGACGAGCCCCGATGTCGACTGGGACGCAGCATTCCGGACACGGATCACGATCGACGATCGCGACTCGGCCGCCCGCATCCTGTCGCTCCCGCACTGGACCGCCGCCGAGCGCGAACGGATGCAGAAACGACTCGACGAGGTCTGTCGACTTGGCGGAGACGATGGGGCGTTTACCGGAGCGGAAGGAGATCGTCCGGTCGAGATGGACCCGAATCTGCTGCCTCCCGCGACGCAGGAGCATGCGGCGCTTCTCGCGCGGCTGGAACGCCTCCGGACCATGCTCCAGGCCGATCTGGACGCCGCCGCAGGGACACCTGCGCCGCCCCCGGTGCCGATGCCGCCCCGAAGGACCGCACCCCCACCTTCGAAGGCTGTGGCAGGGGATCAGAACTCCACGTCGGTCTTCGACTGATTTTCCGGGCGGACGGATTCCACGCCCCGCTCTGCCGCCATGACGTTTCGAAATCCCGAGAGTCGTCCTCAGTCAGGCCTTCCCGTGATCAGACCTTCCGCCCTGTCGACGCATTCGGACCACTCCGCTGACCGAGTCGACGGAGCCGCACAGCTCGCTTTCCAGGCGGCCGCGACCGCTCTCGGGCAGGGGCGTCTTCCGGACGCCGACATTCATCTGGCGGAGTGCCGGAGGCTCCGGGAATCTCAACTCTTCCAAGCCGACCATCCGGAGAGGCAACGGCTGCGGATGCTGGAGGCGCGGCTCGCCTTCCTCCGCAAGGAGTTCTCGACCAGCGAAGCGATCCTCCGGGAAGAGATCCGGAGTCTCAGCGAATCCCGCAGTGTCTCCGAGTCGCAACGGACCGTCCCGCTGTCGCTCCTGGCCGATCTCCTCTATCAGACCGAGCGGTCCGACGAGGCCCTCGTCGCTTACAGGGAGTTGCTGGCGTCCCGGCGGCGGGTCCACGGGGCCAGGCACCGGCTCGTCGCTGAAGCCGGGAATCGTCTCGCGGTCCTCCTCGGTCGACGGGGCCTCGGCAGCGAAGCCGAACCGCTCTTCGCGGAATCTCTGGCAACCATGACCGAGGCGCTCGGCTCGAATCATCCCGAGACGGCACGCGTCCTCAACGACTACGCGGAGTTCCTCCACTCGCGGGGCCGCTACGCGCAGGCCGAGAGCCTCCTGAGACGGGCGCTGCGGATCCAGGAGGGCTGCCTGCGGGGGACCGATCCTCGGATTGCCCGAACCCGCAACAACCTCGCCGCGGTCCATGTCGGTCGCCGGCAGTTCGTCGCCGCCGAGCGTCTCTATCGCGACGACGTCTTTGACAAACGCCAGGGCAAGGGGAGCCGCACCCCTCTGGCGACTGCGCTGAACAATCTCGGTGAGACCCTTCGCCGCCAGGGGAAATGGGGCGAGGCGGAAGCCGCACTCCGCGAGGCGCTCGAGATCCGAACAGAAGAGCTCGGCGAGTCGCATCCGCTTGTCGCCCAGTGCCGCAGCAATCTCGCGAATCTCTATCTCGCCAGCGGGAGTCTTTCGAAGGCCCGCGCCGAGGCCGAACGGGCCCTGGCACTTCGGCGGGCCGCATTCGACGCCTCGCACCCGGCGATCGGCATCTCGTTGAGCCTCCTGGGCGAGATTGCTGTCCGCGACGGCCGGTGCCGCGATGCCCACGCGCCTCTCCTGGAGGCGTGCGACATCTTTGCAGCGACTCCGGATTCGCCGCACCTCGGTGTCGCCCTGCTGGCGGCGGGACAGAACGCCCTCCGGCTGGGGAAGCGGGGACGGGGCGAGCTTCTTCTCCGACGGGCGATCGAAGTCCTCGCCCGGACTCACGGACCGAAGAATCCTGTCCATGCGCGAGCCCTCGTCGCCCTCGCAGAGCTGCAGATCGCCGGCCGGGAGGGAGAGTCAGCCCGAGACCTCCTCGAATCGGCCATGCCGGTGCTCCGGGGAGCCTCGGTCCCCAGCGAGTTCCGGCGTGAGATCGGGGAAGCCCTTCTCCGCCTCGGGACGATCCCGAGCCCCGATCAGGCCTGCCGGATGATCGGACTGGCACTTCCGTACCTGAGTAACTCGCCCAGGGAGGACGAAACGCCAGCGACGGCCGCCGATCCCCTGGAGACTCCCACGGTTCGCCGGGTCGGCCCGATACCGATCGAGCGTGAACCGGCTGGCCTGCTGGAGGGGGCGGCGATCGATCCGGTTGCCGTCGAAAGCCGTGTCACCGATCCCGATCAGGCGCCGTGTGGAAGCATCTTCGACGATCTCTGATCCTGATCGCGCCCCCGGACCGACGTTTCACGACCTTCCTGGTTCTCCCTTCGAGTGAGCGATGACGATTCAGATCGGCGACCTTGTTCGCATTCACTACACGACCCGGTCTCTCGACGGCTCCGTCATGGAGACCTCGCGAAACCGCGAGCCCTTCGAGTTCGTCGCGGGAGGGGCGGCGGTCATTCCGGCGGTCAGCCGCGGCGTCGTCGGATTGACCACCGGAGACCGGTCGACACTGACCGCGGATCCGGACTCGGCATTCGGCCGTCGTCAGCCGGACCTCGTTCAGGCTGTCCCCCGCTCGCTGGTTCCGGCGGGAACGAGTCCCGGCGGTCAGCTCGCGACGCGGGTGGGAGCCTCGCGCATGGATGTCTGGGTGCAGCGGTGTACCGAGCGGGACGCGGTCGTTGACGCCAACCACCCGCTTGCGGGGGAGACGCTCGTCTTCGAGATCGAAGTCGTCGGCTGGCAGCCCGGCATGGGCTGACGCCCGGGGGAGCGTCCACCGTCGCGGCCGCCTCGCGCGGCCGACAGCCTTCAGCCGGCGGACTCTCCGCTCTACACTCCCCGCATGAGCGAAGCCCCTTCTGATCTGCAGGCGGCCCCTCCGCGAGAGCGGCAGGTCTTGACGATCCTCGTCGTTCTGGCCGGGCTTTGGATCGGCTATCGACTTCTCAACGGGGGCATGGGCTATGCCTATGTGACCTCCGGCGAAGCGGCGACGGCCGCCACATACAACGACTACGTCGCCGGGGGGGCGGTCTTCAGCCCGTCCCGAACGGTCGGTATCTGGACCGCCGCGTTCTTCACGCTGGCGGTCTTTTCGTTCCTCTATCGAGACAACGTCTTCTACAAGTTTGCCGAGGCGGTCTTCATCGGGACCTCCGCGGCCTACTGGATGGTAGTCGCTTTCTGGACAGTGCTCGTCCCGAACCTGTTCGGCAAGATCGCGCCTGCGGAGATCCAGGGCTGGGCGATGCCGGGGATCTCCCCGGTCCGCGATCCGCACTGGTACATCAATCTCGTTCCGCTGGTTCTGTCGGTCATGCTGCTGTGGAGGCTCGCGCCCCGCGGAGGATGGATTTCCCGCTGGCCGCTGGCGTTCATCATCGGGACGTTCGCCGGGCTGCGACTCGTTCACTTCCTCCAGTCAG
>JAEYWB010000802.1 GCA_023429275.1 Planctomycetota bacterium | reverse complement strand
ACCTGGATCTGACCCGGCCGATGGTGGTGATGGCACTGCAGACCGTAGAGGTGACGATGTCATGACGCGCCGCGGGATCCGTGGCGCGAGCACACCATGCCTCACACCGCGCCGCCCATTGTGACGGGAACAACGCTCTGTTGCACGGCGGTCGGGGGTCTATCGAGAGACCGGCAAGGCGGATCATCGACGTCGCACGGGACGGCTCGTCCCGCTCTCGGTACACTCGCTCGCGCCGCGCTTCGCACGATCGTTGACCCTCGGCTTTCTGTCATCTGGCTGGAGGACCGTCCGTGTCCCTTCCCCTGTCGCGTCGTTCCTTTCTGGCCGCGTCGGCGGCCCTCACCGGAACCTTTGCCGCGAGCGGAAACGCCGCCGCCGAGAGGGATGACCGCCCGCCGGTCACGGCCCCCCGCTCGACTTCATTCGACGCCCGTGTCGAACCGGACTGGCAGCAACGACTGACGATCACGGTCGGTCCGAAGGAAGCGGACATCGTCGGCACGAGCCACAAGGCGGTCCAGGCGGCCGTCAACTACGTCGCCTCGCTCGGGGGCGGGACTGTTGAGCTTCAGCCCGGCAAGTATGTCTTCCGTGGCGCGGTTCACCTCGAGTCGAACGTCCGCATCCGGGGAATTGCCGACGAGACGGTCATCACGAAGATTCCCTCGCGGACGACGAAGCTCGTCGCGGACTCCGACTGGTATGACCAGGAGCTGACCTTCGCCCCCGGGCACGGGTTTGAGATCGGCGACAGCATCTGCCTCCGCATGAAGAATGTGCACAACGGCGGGAACGAGGTCCTCAAGCGGCGGCTCGTCGCCCGCTCCGGCGATCGCTTCAAGCTCGACCGCGCCCTGAAAGAGAACGTCTGGGAAGCGGGGGCGCCGACCGTTCAGGCCCTGTTTCCGCTCCTGACAGGCCAGGAGATCGAGGGGATCGCCATCGAGAACGTGATCCTCGACGGGGACCGGGCCAACAACGAGAACCTCGACGGCAATTACGCCGGATGCATCTTTCTCGAAGACTGCCGCGACATCCGGATCCGCGGCGTCGACGCCCGCGACTACAACGGCGACGGCATCAGCTGGCAGATCTGCCACGACGTGATCGTCGAAGACTGCCGCAGCACCGGCCATGCGGGGCTCGGCCTCCATCCCGGCTCCGGCTCGCAGCGGCCTCTCATCCGCCGCAATCATCTTGCCGGAAACTCGATCGGTCTCTTCTTCTGCTGGGGGGTGAAGTTTGGTCTCGCCGAGGAGAACGTCTGCGACAACAACCGTGTCGGGATCTCGATCGGGCACCGCGACACCGACAACCTCGTCCGCAACAACCGCGTTACCAACAGCGGCGATGTCGGCCTGCTCTTCCGTCCGGAGCGGGGTCCGTCCTTCTGTGCCCACCGAAACGTGATCGAGGGGAATACGTTCGTGAACAACGGCGGCAAGAGCGCGGCGGCGATCGATGTTCAGGGGGGGACCGAGTCGGTGACGATCCGCCACAATACCGTCCAGGAGACCCGCTCGCCGGACGAGCGGATCGGCATCCGCCTCGGGGAAATGACGAAGGACATCCGGCTGGTCGAAAACTCGATCACGGGCTTCGCGAAGGAGGTTGTCGGTGCGCCGATGGTGTAGAGTCCCGGCTCAGGTGGGACGCTTTCCGATCACGCCCTTGTGCTGATCCCCGGGGTGTGCCACCAGGTCGATGTTGGCCGTCCATCCCTCACGCAGGAGCGCCCCCTGTGTCCCCCGCTGTCCTCGGTGAGTTCTTCGGTACCCTGATTCTCGTTCTCCTGGGAGATGGCGTCGTCGCCGGTGTTCTCCTCGCTCGATCGAAGGCGAACAATGCCGGCTGGATCGTCATCACCGCCGGCTGGGCGTTCGCCGTCACCTGCGGGATCTTCACGTCGAAGGCCCTTGGCGGCCCCGGGGCCCGCAACCCGGTCGGACCTCTCGTCGACATCGTCACCCAGAAGATCTCCGCACCCAAGGGGATCGAGCTGATCGCCGCCGAATTCGCGGGGGCGTTCGCCGGCGCGGTCCTGGTGTGGATCCACTACTGGCCGCACTGGAAGGAGACGAGCGATGCCGCCGCGAAGCTTGCCGTCTTCTGCACCGCTCCCGCGATCCGGGCGCCGCTGGCCAATCTCCTGAGCGAGATCATCGGGACCTTTGTGCTGGTCTTCGTCGCTTCGGCGGTCGCCAGTGCAAGTACGGGGCCTCTCGAACCTTCGATGGTCGGCCTCGTGGTCTGGGCGATCGGCCTCAGTCTTGGGGGGACGACCGGCTACGCGATCAATCCGGCCCGCGATCTTGGCCCGCGGCTCGCACACGCGGTGCTTCCGATCGCCGGCAAAGGGGGCTCCGACTGGAGTTATGCCTGGGTTCCGGTCGTCGGCCCCTGCCTCGGAGCACTCGCGGCGGCCTTTACGTTCGCAGCACTGGTCCCCTGACAAGAGCACGCATCAAGAGATGCCCAGGCTGCTGTCTCGACACCTACTTCGAGATCATAGCCAGTGCTTCCAGTGCAGCGACTCGGGCCTGAGCGTGGTCGACGATCGGCTCCGGATACGTCTCCCCGAGAGTCACGCCGGACGAAGCGAGGACCGCCTCGGGCGCTTCCCACGGAGCGTGAATGTGCCTGGTCGGGAGCTTGGCCAGTTCCGGCACCCACTCCCGGATGTACGTCCCTTCGGGATCGAACTTCTCCCCCTGGGTGACCGGGTTGAAGACCCGGAAGTAAGGGGACGCGTCCGCCCCGCAGCCCGAGACCCACTGCCAGCCCATCGTGTTGTTGGCCAGGTCGGCGTCGACGAGTGTGTCCCAGAACCACTTCGCCCCTTCCTGCCACGGCTGCAGAAGGTCCTTCGTCAGGAACGAGCCGACAATCATCCGGACGCGGTTGTGAATCCAGCCGGTTTGCCAGAGCTGCCGCATGCCGGCATCGACGATCGGGTATCCCGTCATCCCTTTCTGCCAGGCCTGGAGCGCGCGACGGTCTTTCTTCCATGGGAAGCTGGCGAACTTCGGCCGGAGCGGTTCACGGTCGGTGTGCGGCCAGTGGTAGAGGACGGCGTGCGAGAATTCCCGCCAGCCGATCTCGGTCAGGAATGTCTTGGGGCCCGTCGGAAGCTTGTCCCATTCCTCGCGGGAGAGCCCCACTTCGGCCAGCACGGCGTGGACTACCTGTCGAGGGGAGATCTCGCCGAAGTGCAGGTGTGGCGAGAGACAGGACGTGCCGTCGAGATCCGGCCGGTTCCGCAGGTCAGCATATTCGAAGATGATCGACAGGAGATGCTTCAGCCGCGCCCGGGCTCCCGTTTCGCCGGGGGTCCAGGACTTCGGGAACTCGGCATCCCAGGGGATCCGCGGCAACAGGCCGAGGTCGCCGAGTGACTCCGATGCAATCCGCTTTTGTAGGGCGGGAATCTGGTGAGGAGCAGGAAGCGGGTCAGGAAGGCCGGTCGCAACCAACCGGTCGACGCAGGCCTTCCAGAAGGGCGTGAAGACCTGGAACGGTTTCCCCTGCTTTGTCGCGATCCCGTCGGGAGCAGACAGCGTTCGGCCGTCGCACGGATGGCAGGCGACACCGCGCTCTTCCAGTGAATTCTGAAGCCGCCGCTCAAACCGGAGAGAGTGAGGCTCATACCGCGTCGACCAGGCGACCGCGGCGGCCTCGGTCTCGTCGACGAGCTTCGTGACGCACTCGACGACTTCTCCGGACCGGATGACGAGCTTCGCCCCATGGGAGGCGAGCCGTTCGGACAGGGATGCGAGGGAGTGATGGAGCCACCATTTCGATGCTCCCCCGAGCGGCCAGGGACGTTCGTTCTCGTCGGAATGGACGAAGAGCGGACAGACCCACTCGTACTGCTCGCACGCGGTCCGGAGCGCGGGATGATCCGACAGGCGCAAGTCGTTCTGAAACAGCAGGACGCAGCCGCTCAAGGCTCACCTTTCAAGTTCCGGAGAGGGAGCACTATTGTTGCGCCGAAGGTTGCCGAGGCCGCTCGGTCTTCGAGTTTTCCACGAAGTTCTTCATGCCCCCCGATCCTCCCCTTTCCGCTGCGGGTCGTCCCGATCCAGCCGCAAGTTCTTCCGGACTGAGCCGGGCCGACTGGGCCGGACTGGCGGCGCTGGCGCTGATTCTGATCTGCGTGCGGCTCCCGGTGATCCTGAGGCAGATTCCCGCGCAGGACGAGGACTACTTCGCCGTGCCCGGGGCAACGATTCTGAAGGAGGGGATTCCGCGGATCCCCTACATGCCGTCACGAAACCCCGCCGGAGCCTTCTACCGCGCGGACGAGATGCTCTTCACCCTTCCTCCCGCCTACTTCTACTGGCAGGCAGGGTGGTACGCGGCCCTCGGCCCGAGCACGGCCGTGGCCCGGATCGCCGCGCTCGCGGCGGGGCTGGCGGCGCTCCCGCTCCTCTACTGGCTCGGACTTCGCTGGACCGGAAGCCGGTTTGCCGCCGGACTGGGGGTGACGCTCTACGCTCTGTCGCGCGTCCTGATGTTTCCGTGCGTCGTCGCCCGACCGGACATGCTGTGCGGGTGCTTCGGATTCGGGGCCCTCGCGATGGCCGAACGATGGCACACCGATCGGCGGAAGCGGTGGCTGGTGGCGTCCGGAGCGCTGATCGGCGGGGGATTCCTGACGCATCCCTTTGCCCTGGTGTATGCCCTGCAGATCGGCCTGTGGGTCTGTCTCGTTTCAGCACCGATGTCGCGACGGATCGGCCGGGGAGCGCTTCTCACCGCGACGTCGCTCGTCGTCTTCTCGTTGTGGGGGATTCTGATTGCCCAGAAGCCCGAGCTGTTCAAGAGGCAGTTCTTCAACAACGTCGTCGGTCAGGCGGGGCCGGGACTTCCGTCGCGAGTCATCCATCCCTGGCCGGCGGTCCGCGCCCAGGCTGTTCTGTTCGGGGATCACGCCGGCTCGATCCAGGGGGGGCTGATGGTCGCGGGGCTCGTCGGCCTCGGGACGATTCTCCTCTGGCGTCGAATCATCAGCGACGCGTCCCCGGCGGTTCTTCGGGACGGGAGCGAGGCTGGAACGGGCGGTCGCGACGGACTTTTCCGGCTCTGGCTGCTCGGCGTCTCGTCGGTCTACTTCCTGGTCATCTGCCAGGGCCAGCATCCGACCAAGGGTTACTTGTGTTACCCGGGAGGACTGATGTTCCTCTGCCTCGGAGCGACAGTGGGGAAGTTTGCCGACGGGCTGCTCGGCCGGATCGCGGGTGCTCGCCGCGAAGGGTCGTCAGCGAACGTGGCCGGTCCGCGGGTCCCGTGGCTCTCCGGCGTGGTGGCGGCCCTGCTCGTCGCAGCGATGCTTCCCGGAAGCGGCCTGCGGGCGACCGCGGTCTACCTCCGGCACTGGAACGACATCGACTACGATGCTCCGCGGTTCACCGCTGCGCTGATCGACAGGACGCCTGCGAATGCCCGGCTCATCGTCGATCCCGGTTACATCTTCGACTTCTACCGTTCAGGGCGGGATGTCCGGCTCGGGCTCATCTACGGCTTCTTCTACGACGTTCGCGGGACACCGTACGACTATGTCATTGGCGGACCGTACTCGATCCGCGATGGAGTTCCTGAAGCGGTCGGGGCGGAGTTCGTCGAAGAACGGGGTGATCGAAGCGACCTGTTCGCCTGCCACGCCAGGATCTACCGGGCTCCCGGAGCTCCGTAGCGCGACCTTTCGGTTCGTCGCCTCTCGCAGAGCGAAAGACGACTGCCGGCCTCACGAAGCAGGACGGGGCCGCTTCGGCGACCAACCGGCCCGCATCGCGTACCAGTACCACCGCAGGTAGTGCGGCAGCCACTTCATGAGGCGGAAGTTCGACTGCCCGGCGGTCCGGTCCCGCCAGGTGGTCGGCACCTCGGCAATCCGCGCCCCGCGGGCGAACGCCTTCGCGGTCAGTTCGAGAGCGATCTCGAAGCCCTTCTCGCTCTCGATCCCCATCTCCCGGACGATCGCGGCGTCGTACATCCGGAAGTTGTTCGTGGCATCGTGCACCGGGAACCGGGCCAGCCAGGCGAGGCTCAGCCCCGCCATGCGGCTCAGGGTTCGCTTGACCCACGGCCCTCCCTGCTGGCTGCCGCCGCGCATGTACCGCGACGGGCAGATCACCCGGTAGCCCTGGCGGTACAGATCGAGCATCGGCGTCAGGGTCGAGAGGTCGTCGGACAGGTCCGCCATGACGACGACCGCCGGACCGGACTCCACAGCGGCGAACCCCGCTCGAATGGCGTTCGCCGGACCGCGACCGAGGTTGTTTCGCACCAGGACCAGTTCCGGTCGCGACTCCGCGAGCGCCCGGGCGACGGGGAGAGTCGTGTCCTCCTCGAAGTCGTAGACGACGAGCAGTCGGCAGGGGCGAGGGGCGTGGCGTTCCACCTCTTCGACGAGCCGGGGAAAATTCTCGTGCTCGTTGAAGACCGGGACGATGAGGTGCAGCGCCGCGTTCTGAGCCTGTGAGTCCATTCCGCCTCGCCTCGTGGTCATGCCGCGGAGTGGTAGCGATTCAAGACGGGACCTTGCCACAGAGTGCACAGAGGACTCAGAGAGCGTTCCGGCTCGCAATGCCTTCTTTTCGAAGGATGTCTCGGGGATCGATTTGGCCAGTGTCGAATCGGCCTCTGTGTTCTCAGTGGCAATACCTTGATTTCTGGACCTACGCCAACCGGTTCACAACATTCCTCGGCGGTTGGCCGAGCAGGACACGCCGGCAGTTTTCACTCCCCTTGATCCGCATGTCGTCGAGTCCCTGCTCGGAATAGAACGCCGAGTGCGGGTTGACGATGATCCGGTGGTAGGCCGGGTGGGACGGGTCCCGCCAGGCTTGGATCAGGGGATCGTTGGCCGGCGGCGGCTCCGTCTCGAGGACGTCGAGGGCGGCTCCGCGAAGGTGGTCGCGCTCGATCGCCCGCAGGACCGCGTGAGCGTCGACGCAGCCGCCGCGGGCGGTGTTGACGACATAAGCGCCGGGCTTCAGGAGAGCGATCGTCTGGTCGTTGAGGATGTGCTGGGTCTCGGCCGTTCGCGGCGTGTGAACGCTGACGACGTCGACCTGCTTGAGCAGCTCTTCGAGCGTCTCACAGCGGCGGACGCCGACCGCCTTGTCGGTCCCATCGACGACATACGGGTCGTAGAAGACAACGTGGAATCCGAGCGCCTTTGCCCGCAGGGCGGTGGCGGTACCGATCCGGCCGAGGCCGATGATCCCGAACGTCAGTCCCCGGAGACGGTGAAGGGGCCGGACCTGCTCATAGATCCACGGCCCCTGTCCCTGCTGGCAGCGGCTGTTGAGGTAGTGAATCCCCCGCATGAGCGTGAGTGTCATGCCGATGGCGGAGTCGGCAACCTCTTCCGAGCCGTAGTCGGGAACGTTCGCGACATCGATCCCCCGCTCGCGGGCGAACGCCCGATCGACGTTGTCGAACCCGACGCCGCAGCGGACGATCAGCTTGCACTTCCGCAGCCGCTCGATCGTGAAGCGGGAGATCGAGATGAAGTGATACAGCATGATCGCGTCCGCCTCTTCGACCTTGCCGACGAGGTCCTCCTCGCTGAAGGCATTGAGAGCGACGATGTCGGCAAGGTCGCCGAGAATCCGCTCCTCATGGGTCAGAGGCGGGTTGATGAAGTCGGTGACGACGACGAGCGGACGTGCCATGGACGTAGAGGGGTCGCAAAGGATGCGGGAGAACACAGGCTTCGTCGGGAGAGGAGTTTCCCGACAGACCCGGCCGGAGGGGAAGGCCACTCCAGTCGCTGAACGCTAACGATGTGACGAACCGACCGCAAAGTCGCACCCAGATTGCCGTAGTCCAAGCGAAGCGAAGAATTCCCTGGTGATGCCCCGCACCGTAGCCTGAGACCAGATACTCCGGTTCAACGATCGCTGAAGTTGCAACCTCCTTTGCGACGCATCAGTATTGGGTGATTGGTGTCGTCCCCGGTGCCTACGGCAGCTCTTTCATGCGACGAGTCGGATCGCTCCTGATCCTGTTGCTCTGGCAACCGCTGGTCGCGTGCGGCGATGAGCCGCTCCACCGGCGGATCGACACTCTCATAGGGAATGCGGGGACGGGACATAAGGTCGCGGAGCTTACGAGCGACGCCGAGTTCCTGAGGCGCGTCTCGCTCGACCTCACGGGTGAAATTCCATCCGCTGGCGAAGTCCGTTCTTTTCTGCCGGACGGCGACCCCGACAAGCGAGCCAAGGTGATTGATCGGCTCCTCGCGAGTCCGTCTCACGTCCGGCGGATGACCGAGCTGTTCCACGTCGTGTTGATGGAGCGCCGTGGCGACAACCCCGACTGGGAGCGGTTTCTCCGAAGCTCGTTCGAGGCGAACCGCCCATGGGATGAAATGGTGCGGCGGATGCTCCATCCCGATCCGGAGGATGAAGCGACCCGCGGGTCGGCGTTCTTCCTCACGAAGCGGCTCGAGAACTATGGGCAGAACCCGGTCGATTATCCCGGTCTGACGCGGGACGTCTCACGGCTCTTCCTGGGCCAGGACCTGCAGTGCGCGCAGTGTCACAATCACCTGTTTGTGGACGACTACAAGCAGAAGGATTTCCAGGGGCTGCTCGTCGTCTTCCAGAACCTGTCGGTTCGCAGCGACGCGAAGTTTCCGGCCGTGAAGGAGAAGCCGGTTTCCAAGAAGCTGGAGTTCGTGTCGGTCTTCGATCCGACCCCGATGTCGACGGGACCGCGTGTCCCCGGGGGAATCGAGTTCGATCCTGCGGCCGGGCCCGGAGAGCCCAAGCCGAGTTCGCTCCGCCTGTTCGCCGAGCAGCTTCCGACGGCCGGCAACCCGCTGTTCGTGCGGAACAGCGTCAACCGCATCTGGTTCCTCATGATGGGCCGTGGCCTGGTCCATCCCCTCGATCTGCATCACGGCGGGAATCCGCCGTCGCACCCCGAGCTCCTCGACCTGCTGGCGGCGGAGTTCGTCTCCCACCAGTTCGACATCCGGTGGCTGCTGCGGGAGCTGGCCCTCACCAGGACTTATCAGCGGGCCGGAGCACTTCCAGACGGCGGCCCGCTTCCCCCGGAAGACCGGTTCCTCGTCGCGATCGAGAAGCGGCTGTCGGCCGAGCAACTTCTCTGGAGTGTTCTGCGGGGGACGGGTGCGACCGGCCTGGAGCAGAAGCCCGAAGAGGTCGCGGCGCTCCGGAAGAAGTTTGTCGACCAGTTCGCGAACCAGGCCCGGGAGCCGGAAGACGAAGTGGCGTTCTCGGTGAAGGGGACGCTGTTCCTGATGAACGACCCGCTCCTCGCGCGGCTGCTCACCGAGGGAGACCAGGCGCTCGTCACCCGCGCTCTCCGGCTGCCGACGACCGGCGAGATCGTGGAGGAACTGACGCTGAGCCTCCTCAGCCGTCTCCCGTCAGCGGACGAGAAGGCCGCCATGACCGCATGGATCGAGAAGGGGACCGACCGGAAGAGAGCGGTGACGCACCTCGCCTGGGCGATGCTGACCTCCATGGAGTTTTCGGTGAACCACTGAATGAAAACGTCGACGGAGAAGGGTGCTTTGCCACAGAGGGCACAGAGGCCACAGAGAGCTCTCTGTGATCTCTGTGCCCTCTGTGGCTACTGATTTCCTGACGTTGTCGTGCGGAGGACAGGATGACACGAAATCGACTCTGCCGGCCGCACGAACATCGCTGGTCGCGGCGCCAGGTGCTTGGGCGTGTCCTGGGAACGGCGGCCGGTGTCGGCGCAGGCGGGGCTCTCGGGCTGTTCGATCCCGCGACGGCCGAGGAACTGCGGCGAAATGACAAGCAGGTGCTGTTTGTCTGGCTCGACGGGGGCATGAGCCAGCTCGAGAGCTGGGATCCGAAGCCGAACACCGAGCATGGCGGACCGTTCCGGGCGATCTCCACGAGCGTGCCGGGCCTGCAGTTCTCGGAGCTGATGCCCCGATCGGCGAAGGTCGCGCATCATCTCGCGATCCTCCGGAGCCTCCATACGCAGGACAACAGCCACTCCGCCGGCGTCGCGCGGATCCAGCGGGGGGACCCGAAGAACCGCGGCGTCGTCTACCCCTTCTTCGGGTCGGCCGTCGCGAACCGGATGGGACCGACCTCGAGCGGGCTCCCTCCCTATCTATGGGTCAAGCAGGGGGGCGGCGGCTTCAAGACGGAGGATGCCGGTTTCCTCGGCCCCAAGTACGGCTGCCTTGCCCTCGGAGACGGCAAGCCGCCTGAGAACCTCCTGCCGAACGCCGCCCTCTCGGCCGAAGACTACGCGGCGAGGGACGAACTGCGGCGAAAGCTGAACGAGCGGTACCTCGCCGGGCGGCGTCCGCAGAACAGTGAGGCGAACGCCCATGTCTTCGATATGGCCCAGGAGCTGATGAGACGAACCGAACTGTTCGACGAGTCGAAGATCGACCCCCGCGATGTGGAGCGATACGGCTCGCACGACCTCGGCCGGCATATGCTCCTTGCCCGGCGGCTCATCGAGGCGGGGGTCCGGTTCGTCAAGGTCGGGTCCTATCACTGGGACAGCCACGGCGACCACTTCAATGCCGCGCAGAGCCTGCATGGGAAGTTTGACCAGGCGTTCGCGTCGCTGATCGAGGACCTTGCCGACCGGGGACGGCTCGGGAACGTTCTCGTGATCGCGATGAGCGAATTCGGCCGGACTCCCAAGGTGAACTCGCACGTCGGCCGCGATCACTGGCCGGAAGCGTGGTCGGTCGCGATGGCGGGAGGCGGACTCAAGAGCGGCGCGGTCGTCGGCCGGACCACTGCCGATGGGACGGCGGTCGAGGACCGGGAGGTCGACATCGGCCACCTGTTCCACACCTGGTTCCAGACGCTCGGCGTTCCGAAGCAGCAAATGGAGTACGACAACCACGGCCAGCCGCTCCCGGTCGCCCATGAGGAGTGCGGAGCGGTTCAGGAACTGATCGCCTGAGCGGCATGATGGCCCGGACCCGCGCGGGAGTTGCAGAGCGAAGTACCGGAAAGAGAACGGGGCAGGACATGGCCGACGCTCATCCCCTGGCGAACTGGAAACCGAAGGCGGCTTCGTCGCTGGTCTATCCGCGGCAGATCTGGGAATCCCGGATCAGTCCCTGCGGACAGCTCCTGGCGTCGGCGGCCTATGACGGGCGGGTCGCGCGGTGGGACCTCCGCGGCGAGGCTCCCGTCGCGATCTCCCCGCTCACCGGCCACAACGGCTGGGTGCAGTCGATCGCCTTCGCGCCATCGGGCGGAAAGCTCGTCTCGAGTGACAGCTGGGGGCGGCTCTCCTGCTGGAACTTTCTGGATGACCCCGCCGCGCCGCTCTGGAGCCACGAGGCCGCGCATGAAGGGTGGATTCGGGCGATCGCGATCAGCCCCGACGGCGAGGTGCTGGCGAGTGCCGGGAACGACCGGCTCGTCCGGCTCTGGTCGGTCGCCACCGGCGAGCTCCGCCATGCCTGGGAAGGGCACGAGATGGCGATTTTCAGCCTCGCCTTTCATCCGCAAGGGGGCTCGCTCGTCTCGGGGGACTGGAAGGGGATCGTCCGCGAGTGGGATCTCACGACAGGGAAGGTCGTCCGCGAGCTGAGGCCGCCGCTGTCGCAGCTCAACAAGATGCAGGACTGCGGCGGCGTACGCCGGCTCGCCTTCAGCCCGGACGGAAGTGTCCTGGCGTGTGGCGGGCAGAAGGAGCCGCAGGGAGGTTTCGCGACGGGAATCCCGAGCGTCGTGTCGTTCGACTGGAAGACAGGCCGGGAGCTCCCGCCGATGAACGTCGGGACGGTGAACGACGGGTTCGTCTACGACCTCCAGTTCCTCCCGTCCGGGATCCTGATGGGGGTCTCAGGAGCCTTTCCCGGCACGGGACATCTCTGGTTCTGGCGGCCCGGCGACGAGCAGGCGATCCGGGTGGGGAAGGAGATCCCGAACGGCCGGAGCCTGAGCCTCTTCCCGGACGGCCGAACGATGGCGATGACGGTCTGCCTGTCGGCGAACGGGAACGGCCGGCAGCTGAAAGCGGGCAAGTACGAAGGGGGCTCGGCCCGGATCGACATACTGGAGCTGCCTCAGCTCGCTCCGTCGTAGTCGCGTTCTCGCGGCATCGCTCTGGCTTTTGACGGCCCGCCGGGCAACACTGCTGTCAGATGTGCCGCACCGAAGATGTCGGCCTGAACGTTGTGTGATTCACGTCGACGCTCTCTCGAGAATGCTCCGGCCGCGGCCCGACGGTTCCGCTGATTCTTTCTCCTGATCGGAATCACGTCATGCCAACGCGCCGGACGGCCCCCTCGCGAACGCAGGTTCTGGCTCTGTTGTTCGCTGGCTTCGTCGCTGCAGCGTCCGTACCGCCCGTCGGCGCCGACACTCCCGCGAATCCGGAGACGGCCGGATCAATCCTGACGATTCGCGGAACGGCGGTTCTGCCCGATGGAACCATCGCCAGGGACGCTCTTCTTGAACCGATGGAGAGTGAGGGGGAAGCGCCGTCGTTCAAGATCGTCGACGGTGAGTTTGAAATTCGAACGACCGGCACGATCGTCAATGCTCCCTCGCTCCGCTGCCGGACCCCTGACGGCCGGTTCCAGACTTCGCTGATCATGCATGGGCACAGCCTGCGGTCGATGACGCGAAGCCCGCTCCGTCTCCTGCTCGAGCCGGCCCGAATCGTTCGCCTGAACGTCACCGACCAGGGCAAGCCCGCCGCCCATGCCCGCGTTCTCGTCAGGACTGACTCGGGGAATTCATTTGGAACCACGGGCTCTGAAGGCCTGGCCGAGGTGATGGTTCCCGCAAGGCAGTCGGTCTTCGCCGTCGGTGCCTGGACCGATGAGAAGATGGGTGGCCTCAACACCTATCTCCGCAGGGCGAATCACGAGGAAGGCCTCTCGTTCGCAATCGAACTCTTTCGGACAACGCCTGTCCGGGCGCGTGCCGTCGATGCCCGGCGGCAGCCGCTTGCGGGTGTTCCGCTGACTCTCTCGGTGCATGTCGAGAGAACCTCCCAGGGGGGACTCTGGGGTATCCCGTCGCTCTCGGGGAAGACAGATGCTCAAGGTGAAGTCGTCTTACCGGCGCCCGACTGGCCGAACCGGCAGGTCTCCGTTTCGCCGGCTTACCAGAGTCCGTGGCGGAGCATCGGTGAAAAGCCGCTGCCCGACGGGAGCTTCGAACTGACGGTGGCTCCCTCGCGGACGAAAGACCGGATCGCGATCGCTGGAACCGTTGCGGGAGGCACGTCCGAAAATGCGGGGTTGCTCGTCGAGTTGTGGAGCTACCAGGGAGAGGAGGAGTACTCGATGGACTTCCTCCAGGCGCGGACTGACGCCAAGGGACGCTTCCGGGCGAACGTGCTTCCTGGAAGCGATTACTTCGTGGTCGTGAGTGACCGGGACCTCGTCTCGACAACGTGGTCGGGCGTCCCGGCCCTGGCGAGTGAGTCGGTGCGGCAGTCGCCGAAACTCGAGCTGATTCCCGCAACGGCTGTCGAGATCGTTGCCACCCAGGGTCCCGACCGAAACCCGGTTCGCGACGCCTGGCTGCACTTCGAGACGCAGCATCAGAAGAACCACAGTCGCCGGTTCTGGGCCAAGACTGACCAGTCGGGCCGCAGTCGTGTGTCAGTCGCTCCGGGAGATCTCGACATTCGAGTGACCGCTGGAGAGTGGAAATTCGAGAAGCGGGTCCAGGTGACGGATGGGGTTCCACTGGAAGTTCCCCTGCACCGGGAGGTGGCGGAACGGCAGATGGTCCGTGGACGGCTGACATTGCCCGAGGGAATGGACGCTGACCTCTCCGGAACGACTGTGTCTCTTCGGGGAATCGACGGGGAATCGCACGACTCCGCGACCGCGACGGCAGACAGAGACGGCCGGTTTACCGCCTCCATCGCCGCCAGGAGGATCAGCCTCGTCGCCGTCGCGCCGATGGAGCGATGGACCGCCACGACGATCTTCGACGTCGGGGCCGATCCGGTTGAAATCCCGATGCTGTCGACGAGGCCGTTCGAGGGGCGGGTCCTCGAAGCGGATGAACGGCCGGCCGTCGGGATGAGAGTCGTTCTCCGCGGCCAGCTCACCGACCGCGGTCGCGAGGCCGGGTTC
>JAEYWB010000773.1 GCA_023429275.1 Planctomycetota bacterium | reverse complement strand
ATGTACGACCTCGGCCTGCTGCTGATGCCGACCTGCGGACCGCGCGACGCCCGGCGGCTGCGGCAGCTCGTCGACCTCGCGGGGACCTATCAGGCCCAGGGGACGCTCCGTCCTCGGGATTTCGTCAGCTTCGTCGAGTCGCAGAAGGTCCAGGAGGCGTCGCAGGACCAGGTCCGGGTGATGAACGTCCACCAGTCGAAGGGGCTCGAATTCGACATCGTCGTCCTGCCGGAGCTCGACAGCGACCTCTCCCCACGGACCCCCTCGCACGTCTATGGGCTGCCCGATCCGATGGCCTCCCCCGACCGGGTGATGCTGTACCGGGACCGCGTCCACGTCGAGCAGCTCCCGCTTCCGCTGCAGGATGTCTTCGCCGAGACCGAGGCCCGGACGACGACCGAGGCGCTCAGCGTCCTGTACGTCATGCTGACCCGTGCGGCCCATGCGCTGCACATGATCGTGCTGCCCCGTCCGAACGAGAAAAGCCTGCCGAAGACCTATGCGGGGCTCGTCCGGGCGAGCCTGACGGATGGCGCCCCTCCCGCCCCGGGACAGCTCCTGTTCGAGACAGGGGACCCGGACTGGTATCGAACATTCCCCGGTGCGGCTCAATCGGCGGAAACGTTGCCGGAGCCCTCGCCCGCCGAGCCGGTCGAGATCTCGTTCGCCCCGATGGAGGGGGGCCGGCTCCGCGGACGGCGGCGGATCACCCCCTCGCGCGCGAAGGAGGAGGCCGGCGAGCGGGTCCGGCTGTCGAGCTACCTCCGGCTTGGAACGGCCGAGTCGCTCGATCGAGGCGTGCTGTTCCACAAGTGGTTCGAAGCGGTGAAGTGGCTCGACGAAGGACGGCCGCGGGACGAGACCCTCCGCGCGATCGCGGCCCGGCATGGCGCCCCGAAGGAAGAAGTCGGCCGGCTCGTGTCGCAGTTCCAGGCGATGCTGCGGAGCCCCCCCCTCGCGGCGGCTCTCTCGCGGCGAAGCTATCTCCCTCCCCGCGGTCTCGCTCTCGGTCCCGACATCCTCCGCGAGCTGGCCGAAGGGGAGCTCGATCTGGGGGTGGAGGTCGAACGCCGGTTCTCCGTCGTCGACGAAGGGGAGGTCATCGCCGGAACGATCGACCGGATCGTCGTGATGCGCCGCGGCAACCGGGTCCTGGCGGCGGACATCCTCGACTTCAAGACCGACGCCCTGATCCACGGAGACGCCTCGGTCGGCGACAAGATCGAGACCTACCGGCAGCAGCTTCAGCTTTACCGACGTGCGGCGGCCCGGATCTACCGGCTTGCGGAAAGCCGCATCTCGACCCGGCTCGTGTTCCTTCATGCCGGCCGGGTCGAAAACGTTTGACGGCTTTGTTCTCACACGCCCGGGAGATCGGCATGCGCGCTCACGTATTGGCCTTTCTGGGATGGCTCCTTGTCGTTCGAGCCGCCGTGGCCGCTCCGATCGACCTTCCCGCCACCCGCGACAACTCGATCGTCCTCGTCGACGGCGAGTGGTCGCAGAACGCGGGGGAACAGGGACGGATCCGGATCAAGGGGAACCAGCACATCGTCGCAATGGCGTTCGACACGAAGGGCATCGCCGGCAGGCGGGTCCGGTCGGCGCGGCTCCTCTGCTATCCCGCCGAACAGAAGATCACGGGCGTCACCCTCTCGACGATCGCGGCTCCGTGGGAGGAATCCCGATCCAGCGGCCTCACTTCCGGTCATGAGAAGTTCGAAGGCTGGGGCACCCCGGGAACCCGGTTCCCCGCGGTCGCCGGCGGAAACAGCTTCACGCTCACCCACTCGACGCCGACGCAGACCGTGGACGGGCGATATGCGTGGGATGTTCCGCCGGACATGGTGCATGCCCTTGCGATCGGCGTCGCCCACGGGATCGCGATTCACGAACACGACGCCGACTACGGCCGGAATCCGACGATCTTCGCCCGGGAACAATGGGGGAAGCGGCCCCTCCTTCAGGTGGAACTGGACGACTCCCCCGATCCCGCTCCCGGCGCGGCGGAGGCTCTTCGGGTCGTCCCGGTCGAGCAGGATTCCGCCCGGCTGACGCTCACCGCGCCGCGTGAAGGCTTTGCCTACGAGGTGAAGGTCGATGGCGTGATGGTGCCGCGGCACAACATCCCGCTCGTCGAGCCCGGCAAATCGCAGACGATTCCTCTGCGGGATCTCGAACTTCCCGGCCGGAGCGCCGGCGAACGGGAGGTCCAGGTCGTCACGCTCAGCCGGACCGGAAGGAAGTCTCCCCCAGTCTCGATCCGGACGGTTCTCTTTCGGGAGGAGTCGATTCCCGGCCGGGAGTCGCCCAGGGCGCCTGAAGCGAAGGCCGCGATCGCCGGGGTCTCGGTCCTGCCTGTCACCGACCGCTTTGACCGCGACGGCAAGCCTGTCGGCGAACTCCCGTCAGGCTACCGGACGCGGAACCCGCTGTTCGACGGCGGGCAAGCCGACCTGATCGGGGCCGCCGGGGAGGTGGTCGGTTTCCAGATCCTGCTCCGCGGCACGGGGCCGGTTTCGCTCAAAGTCACCTGGGATGGTGCTCCTCTCCGGACGGAGCTGAACCGGGCGGTTTACGTCGCGGCGAAAGGTCGAGCGATTCCCGATCCCCTCCTGCCGATGCCGGAGACGCTGCCGCTCGACCCGGACCACGATGCGGCGGTGTTTGCGGACGTCTATGTCCCGTTCGACGCCGCGGCCGGTGAGCGGCGCGGAACCCTCACGATCTCGGACGGGAGGGGCATTCCGCTCCGGCTCACAGTGATGCCGTTCGCTCTCCCCCGCAAGGCGACCTTCCTCTGCGAAATGAATGGCTACGGCCTGCCCGATCATGTCGACGACTACTACGCCCTGCAGAAGATTGCCTATGACCATCGAGTCCACGCCAACATCCTCCACTACTCTCACAACACCGCCGCGCCGGGCGCGAGGAAGAGCAACCTCGACATGCGGCTCCGCTCCGGCCGCCGGATGGACAACCGGAAGTATGACGCCATCGAGCCGGGGGCGACCCACGCCTACTGGGACGACTTCGCCGAAGCGTTCGGCCCCGTCCTCGATGGCTCGCTGTTCCAGGAAGGCCACCGCGGTCCCATCCCCGTCCCGGGCTTCTACCTCACCTTCCACGAGAGCTGGCCGCTCAACTGCCGGGCCTCGTTCAACGGCGATCCGGACGCCTACATCGCCTTCAAGGAGGACCCGAAGTACGGCGAGACGTACGTCAACATCCTCCGCGACTTTGCACGCGTTGCGAAAGAGAAGGGCTGGGACGAGGCGGGGTTCCAGGTCTACTTCAACAACAAGGGCTCGCTGAACGAGAAGACGAAGGCCCCGTGGATTCTTGACGAACCCTCCTCCTACTGGGATTACCGAGCCCTGCAGTTCTATGGCGAACTGACCGACCAGGGGCGAGCGGCCCCCGGCGTCGCAACGACCGCCGGCATGCCACGCATCGACTACCGCATCGACATCTCCCGTCCGGAGTTCTGCCGGGGCCAGCTCGACGGGCGGAGCGACCTGTGGGTGGTCTCCTCCTCGGCGTTCCGGAACTACCGCCGTCTCGTCACCGACCGGATGGAGCGGGACGGGCTCAAGGTGTGGGTCTATGGCACGTCGAACCCGGTCGACGAATCGAGCCGCAACCTCCAGGCCTGGGCGCTCGACTCCTGGCTCTCCGGAGCGACCGGACTCGTCCCGTGGCAGACGGTCGACAAGACCGGGAAAGCTCTCAAGGAAGCCGACCAGCTCGGGCTGTTCATCTTCGACCGGGATGCCGAAGGGCGGACGGTGATCCGCCACGCCAGCCGGCTCAAGGCGTACCGCGAGGCCGAGCAGCTCATCGAGTACCTCCACCTTCTCAAGGAGCGGCGGCAGTGGTCGCTCGACGAGACGAGGCGGTTCGTCCAGCAGTACGTTCCTCTGGAAGGGGATGTCCGGAAGACGGACGACGAGGACGCCGGGACCGCGTCCTACGGGCGGCTCTCGCCGACAGGTCTGGAGGAGCTGAAACGAGCCGCCGGTGAACTGTTGAAGTGACCACGGGGGGCGCAGGCGACGCGCTGGGAGCCCTGCCGTGGGATTGGCCGGGACAACATTGACGGCCGTTCGCTACTCTGGTGTCGACCGTCGCGGTGAACGCCTTCAAGGAGTCGTGATGTTGACCACCAGTCCTCTTTCCCCCAGCGCCTCTCGGCGCTCGTTCACTGTGCGATCGCTCGTCGCGATGCTTCTGGCTGCGGTGTCGATCGTCGGCCGGGTTTCCGCCTTCGCCGAGGACCCGCCCCTGATCCTCTATCCGAGCGCGGTCGGGTCCGAATGGACCTACCAGAACGGGCCGGCGCGGATTACCGAGCGGATTGCCGCCTATGAGCCGATCGGCGAAGAGCCGTGCGCGAAGCTGGAGACGGTCTACGAAGGGAAAGTCGTCGCGTCGGAACACATCGCCTTTCGCCCCGACGGAATCTACCGGACCGCGATTGCCGGCCAGAAGATCGAGCCGGCGTTCCTGTTCCTGAAGCTCCCGCCGAAGCATGGCGACATGTGGAAGGTCAAGAGCCGCATCCAGGGGCAGGAACTCGCCGGGGACTTCAACGCCCTCATCGGCAAGGTGAAGGTCCCGGCCGGCGAGTTCCAGGCGTTCTCCGTCCTCGGCAAGAATTTTCACGCGGGGAAGAGCGAGCTCGAGTTCGAAACGGTCTTCGCTCCCGGAGTCGGCAAGGTGAAGCACGTCATCCGGATCGACGGCAAGGAGACTGTGCTGGAGCTCGTCTCGTTCAAGCCCGGCCCGCCGGCGCCCCCTCCTTCTCAAGAGCCGGTGAAACCGTAGCTCGTCTGCGAAGGGGCTCAAGGCCGTGCAGGTCGTGCCCGAGCCTCACGGTTGGCGAACGTCGTCGGGCCTCGTACGCTCCTCTGCAAAGCGTTTCACGGGCGAAGAGCCGAGGTTTTGCGGATGAAGGTTGCCGGCGTTCAGATCGACATCACTCTGGGAGACGCCCCGCGCAATGTCGCGCGGATGGCCGATTCCATTCGGGAGACCGCCCGGCAGGGAGCGGCGCTCGCGATCTTTCCCGAGTGCGCCGTCAGCGGGTACTGCTATTCGAGCCTCGCCGAAGCGCGGGAGAACTCCGAACCGGTCACCGGCCCGTCCGTCCAGGGGCTGGCGAAGGCCTGCCGCGAGACCGGAACGTTTGCGGTCGTCGGGATGCTGGAACGGGACGGCGAACGGCTGTTCAACGCCGCCGTCCTGATCGGCCCCGAGGGGGTCGCGGCGACTTACCGCAAGATTCATCTGCCGTACCTCGGCGTCGACATGCTGACGACGCACGGCGACCGGCCCCTGGCGGTCCACGCCGTGGGGAACGACCTGCGGATCGGAATGAACATCTGCTACGACGCCGCGTTCCCGGAAGCGACGCGGGTCATGGCACTGGCGGGGGCGGACCTCGTCGCCCTCCCGACCAACTGGCCTCCCGGGGCCGAGACGACCGCCCGGCACGCCATTCCGACGCGGGCCCTCGAGAATGCCATCTACTTCGCGGCGGTCAATCGCGTGGGCGAAGAGCGGGGATTCCGCTTCATCGGGCTCAGCAGCATCTGCGGCCCGAACGGGGAGGTCCTCGCGGCGAGCACCGACGAGAGCGAGACGATCCTGTACGCCGAGATCGACCCCGCGCGGGCCCGGCAGAAGCGGATCATCCGGGTGCCGGGCAAGCACGAGATCGACCGCCTCGCCGACCGGCGGCCGGAGTTCTATGGCCCGCTGACGGCCCCCCACGACCTGACGATTCCCCGTCACCTGCCGCGCTGAAGCCTCAATCGGCCGCAGGGGAGGATTCCCCGCCTGCCGGGCCGCGATATACTTCGACGCTCGCATCCGCTGTGGAGGTCACCGTGCTCGTCGAAATGCAGCTCGCCCGAATCATCATCAGCGAGATCAATGATCAGCAGGTGGTCTTCCTCAAGGAGGTCGACGGTCCCCGCGCGTTTCCGATCCTGATCGGCATCTTCGAGGCGACAAGCATCGACCGCCGTGTCCAGGGGAATGTCCCCCCGCGGCCCCTGACCCACGACCTCCTCAAGGCGATCATCGACGAGCTGAACGCCGAGGCGGAAGATGTCGTGATTACGCGGCTCGTCGAGCACACCTACTTCGCGGTGATCCGCATCCGGCACCAGGGAGAGCTTCACGAGATCGATTGCCGCCCGAGCGACGCGATCGCCCTCGCGGTCCACTACGAGCCGCACCTGCCGATCTTCGTCGACGAGGAAGTGCTGTCGCAGGTGACGTGATCCGGGCCCGTCACGCATGACATCCGGCCCCGGACCGCTCCTTGTCCGTTGAACGTCGAGCGGACGAACCGGAAAGGTCGTGCGGCGGGGGCCGGTCCCCGGTGTTGCGGGGACCGGCTCGCCATCGAGGCTTACTCCTTCTTCTCAGCTTCGAGCTTTCGGAGCATCGGGAACTCCTGCTCGACGCGGTTGCGGATCTTGATCTCGCGGAGCGTCTCCTGCAGGACGGTTCCCGGGTTGAAACTCGGCGGTGACGACCGGGGCGGGAACTCCTTAAACGTCTGCGCGAACTCGTACACGTCCTCGATCACGCCGTACATCAATCCGACATGCTGGAGCTGCCAGTTCCAGTACGTGTTCGACGTGATGTCGGCCCGCTCGTAGGGATCCTGCATCAGGTTGAAGATCTTCTGGAGCCGGAGGGTCGTGAACGGTTCTGCCCAGACCGCCATCGTTCCTTCCTTCCGCTGCTCCGAGTAGACGTACTTGTAGGGCCCCTTGCGGTACCCGACGAGGTGGCCGTCGTCATCGGTGTAGAAGAACCGGTCGCGGGCGCTCTTGACCCCGTTGTTCCGGCCGGCGGTCCCTTCGACCGTGGTCAGGAACTTCGACTGGTCGTAGCCGTCGAGGTGGACCTTGTAGGTGATGCCGTTCGCTTCGTAGCCCTTCCGGCACTTGCCGATGATGTCGGCCTCGCCCGCAATTGCGCACAGGGTCGGCACCCAGTCATTGTGGCTCATCAGCTCGTTCGAGACGGTCCCCGCCTTGATATGGCCGGGCCAGCGGACGAGGCAGGGGACGCGGAACGCCCCTTCCCAGTTCGTGTTCTTCTCGCTGCGGAAGGGGGTCATCGCTCCATCCGGCCAGGTGTTCATGTGCGGGCCGTTGTCGCTCGAATAGATGACGATCGTGTCTTCGGCCAGCTTCATCTCGTCGAGGGCATCCAGCAGCGAGCCGATCGTGTTGTCGTGCTCGATCATCCCGTCGAGGTACTCGCTGTCGCCGTACTGGTAGCGGCCGCGGTGCTCCTTGCGGACGTGCGTGAAGAGGTGCATGCGGGTCGAATTGAACCAGCAGAAGAACGGCTTCCCCGCCTCGTTCTGGCGCTTCATGAAGTCGATCGCCGCCTTTGACGTCTCATCGTCGATCGTCTCCATCCGCTTCTTCGTGAGGGCTCCCGTGTCCTCGATCGTCTGCTTGCCGATCTTTCCGAACCGCGGATCGACCGTCTCGTCGTCCTTGTCGGTCGCCTTGCAGCGGAGGACGCCGCGGGGGCCGAACTTCTCGAGGTAGCCGGGGTCCTTCGGGTAGTCCGGCATCTCGGGTTCTTCCTCGGCGTTGAGGTGATAGAGGTTGCCGAAGAACTCGTCGAAGCCGTTCACCGTCGGCAGGGTCTCGTTCCGGGCGCCGACGTGGTTCTTGCCGAACTGCCCGGTCGCGTAGCCGAGGCTCTTGAGGAGACCGCCGATCGACGGGTCCTTCTGGCTCATCCCCATCGGGGCGCCGGGGAAGCCGACCTTCGTCAGCCCGGTCCGCAGGCCGTGCTGCCCGGTCAGAAGCGCCGCCCGGCCGGCGGTGCAGGACTGCTCGCCGTAGTAGTGCAGGAGGCGGATCCCCTCATTCCCGATCCGGTCGATATGCGGCGTCTCGTACCCCATTAGGCCGCCGCTGTAGGCGCTGACGTTCGCGATGCCGACGTCGTCGCCGAAGATCAGGAGGATGTTGGGCTTTTTCGGCTTCGTCGGAGCCTGGGCGTGTGCAGTCGTGGTCCAGAGCCAGCCGGCGGCGATCGCGAGAACCGCAAACCGGGCCGGTTGGAACTTCTGAGTCTTCATGGCGATTACCTCGGAGGAGGGGAGAGTGGCTTGTCGGAAGGCCGCCCGGGGCAGCCGAGGTCATGCCTTGGGGCCGCGGCTCATGTAGCTGTGGATGAGGCAGCGGTAGCTCGGCAGGTGGTTCGAGAAGAGGGCGCCGAGCCCTTCGATGTCGTTCCGCCAGTCGCGGTGCAGCTCGCAGGCGACTCCGAACCAGGTCATCATCTGGGCGCCGGCTGCCGTCATTCGCTCCCACGCGGCGTCGCGCGTCGTCTTGTTGAAGGTGCCTGAGGCGTCCGCCACGACGAAAACTTCGTATCCCTCCTCGAGGGCTGACAGTGTCGGAAAGGCGACGCAGACCTCGGTGACGATGCCGGCGATCAGAAGCTGCTTCTTCCCGGTCGCCTTGACCGCCTTCACGAAATCCTCGTTGTCCCAGGCATTGATATTGCCGGGACGGGCGATGTAGGGAGCGTCCGGGAAGAGACTCTTCAGCTCCGGCACCAGCGGGCCGTTGGGACCGTCTTCAAAGCTGGTCGTCAGGATCGTCGGCAGCTTGAAGTACTTCGCGGCGTCGGCCAGCGCGAGGACGTTGTTCTTGAAGTCGTCCGGCGAGAAGTCCTGGACAAGGTTCGTCAGGCCGGTCTGGTGATCGACCAGCAGGACGGCGACGTTGTTCTTGTCGAGGCGGTTGTAATGGAACTTGCTCACTGTCGCGATCTCCTTCAGATCAGGCTCACTTGGACGGGGGAAAGATGACTCCCCAGTCGTTCTTCATGCTGACGACCGTCCAGCCCGCGGTCTTCGCCTGGTCGAGCGCCCTGTCGAGGCGCCCGATGGCTGACTGGCGGTCGTAAGCCCACTCCCGCTCGGCGTCGTCGTGGTGAACGAGGAGACCGAAGCGGGCTCCCGGGCCGGCCGTCGTCCACTCGAGCATCTCCCGGTCTCCATCCGAATTGCCGAATGCGGCAATCGGGCGACGGCCGATGAAGGTCTGAATCCCGACCGGTTTACCGGCGTGGTCGTCGATCAGGCCGATCTCCGGGAGCTTGAGGAGGTCGGGCTTCCCGTCGACCAGTTCGTACTTCAGCTTCCCGTACGAGCCGATGACCTGTTCCGGCGGAATGCCATAGACCTTTTCGGCCCAGGGACGCATGAAGTCGATCCCCCCTCCGGAGACGATGAAGGTCTTGAAGCCGTGGCTGCGGAGGTACGCCAGCAGTTCGAGCATCGGCTGGTAGACCATCGCCGCGTAGGGACGACCGGTCGTCGGATGCCGCGCGGTCTCAAGCCACGCGGAGACGGTCAACGTAAACTCTTCGACGGTCATGCCGGCATGCGTCGCTGCCAGGAGCGTCGCCGCCCCCTTCGAACCGGCGGCCGTGAGCCGCTTCCGGGCTCCGCTGAGGGCGGAGGCGAACGGCTCGGTCTCCTTCCACTCGGGATGCTTCGGCGCGAGAGCCTTCACCCGGTCGATCAGGAAGACTTCCTGGACGTAAGCCGGCTGCTCGCACCAGAGCGTTCCGTCGTTGTCGAAAACGGCGATCCGTTCGGGGACCGGCACGAACTCCGGCGAGCTCTCACGGGTCACCGTCTCGACGAACCGTACGATCGACGCTTTCGACGCCCCTTCTCTCCAGGAAGGGAGCGGGTCAGGGCCGTCCGCAATTCCGGCACGAGGCGGGAGAACGAGCCCGATCAGCGCGCAAAGGACCGTCCGTCTGGCGATCAAGGTGAGCGAGGTCATCACGCCATCCTGAAGGGGCGCGGCCGCCGTCACTTCACCGGTTCGGCCACCGGGAAAGTCCAATGGCCGTCGAGGATCTCCGGCCGGGGCCGGTAAAGGCGAATGAGATAGTTCCAGCCGGGAACGATCGGGAGACAGTTCACACCGGCCCCCTCACAGCCGCCGAACTGGATTGTCACCGAGCCGTCGGGATCCCGCTTCGCCGTTACGTTGTTGAGGGTGTAGGCGTTGTGAGGGTTCTTCTCGAAGAACCCTTCGCGGTTGTAGACGCTGACTGACCAGAAGCCGTCGACCGGCACGTCCTTGACCTTGAGGCGATAGACCGTCTTGCCGTCATTCTCTTTCGGGACGCCGCCGACGTACATCGCATCGGTTGCCGGGTTTCCGCCCCATCCGGCAGCCGTGCCGAGGAGGTGCTGCACCGGGTCGACCTTGTCCTTCGGGCCGAACATCTTCGCGGAATTGATGCCGCCATTGGCCGCCGCGAGAGCCAGGAGGGCGTCGCGGATCGTCTTGAGGGAAGCCGGATCCCATGGCGGAACCACGAACTGCCCCGGCGTCTTCTGCTCGACCGCGATCCTGTCCTGAAG
>JAEYWB010000514.1 GCA_023429275.1 Planctomycetota bacterium | reverse complement strand
GCCCCCGGTTCGAACCGGACGTTAGCGCGTTCCGGCTCATCGAACGAATCCCAAATCCTGGCTGTGCCAAAACACTAGGAGTCTTCCAGCAGGCGCGCGAGAGCGTAGGCGCAGGCTGCGGACGAGTGGGTTGGCCCCAGGAGCCGTGACAGGGAGAGGCGGGTCTTCGGTGCCGCTCCGACACGGGTCAGCAGCTTGTCGATCAGGAACTCCCCTTCTCCGCTCGTGACGACCGTCTCCCACGGCGCGAAACGGGCGGCGACCATTCTCTCGGCGGCCGAGAGGGTTTCGAGCTGACGATCCGCGAGGAACCGGGCGATCTCCCGCGCCTCGTCGAGCGAGCATTCCGAGGTGTCGCAGCAGAGCTGATGCGCCAGACGCGACCAGGCGGCTTCGATCGTCGCGGGTCGGCTATCGGCAGTCTCGCGGTCGTCCGGCCGTTCGGGGATGTCGCCGGTCAGCAGCGCGACGTCCAGCGTCGTGGCGAACAGTTCCGCTGCGAGAGGACACCAGCGATCGCGAAACGGGACCGCCGCCGCGACCGCGCACAGGGGCGTCCGCCTGACACCGGTGTAGACGAGTTCGCCGTGCAGCAGCCGTTCGACATCGGTTCGGCCTTCGGGAACCGGCAGACCGTCGTCGATCGGGATCAGGTCGGTCGTCGTCGATCCGCAGTCGATCAGCAGCGCGGTTCCGGACGGAGTCGATCGGCCGACCCAGCTCGCGAGGGCGTGCCAGTTCCCTGCCGCCACGAGAAGCGGGAACTCGACTGCGATGTCGGTCGAGACGAACTCCCCCGCGGTCTGCCAGACGACGACGACCCGCTCGCCGGCGACCTCCTGGACCGCGGCCAGAATCCGCTCGACCCCCTCGGCCTTGGCCCGGAAGCAGTCCGCCAGTTCGGCCGTCATCGTGACGGCGATGTGATCCGCTGCCGGGAACTGTTCGACAATCGCCGCCAGCTCGGCCGGCAGCTGTTCAGGGTGCTTCCAGATCGCGAACGGACGCGACAGAGAATGGTCATGGCCGTCCGAGGCCTTGATGTTCGCGCCGCCGATGTCGAGACCGAGTGTGGGCATTGTCGTGTGACCGAAGAGCCTCGAGAATTCAGGAGAACCACGGACTTCACGGATAGCACGGATCAGAAGTCTTCCGGGCACCGAACAGAAACTCTGCTTCTGGCCGGCTGACGAGGCCGTCTGGCTCAGTCGCATCCACTCGCATTTGCTCGCATCTGCTATCCGTGAAATCCGTGTGATCCGTGGTGAATCATTTCGGCCAGGGGTGGTACTGATCGAGCAAGGAGTTCTAACAGGACGGGGAACACCGATCGGCGTTCATCCTCAACAATCGTGAACGGCCGGCCCTGCAGGCCCTGGCTCAGTCTCCTGTCCAGAACCCGGGCCCCTTGGGCCGGAAAGCGACCCGAGGTCGGTCAACAGCGAGGTGGCCGGCCAATGGCCTGGGCGAGGTGACCAGGCCTACTGCGACGGCGACATCAGGTACTTGATCAGGCTCGCGGCGTCGGCCGCCGGGAGGACGTCGATCTGTCCCTCGGGCATCAGCGACAGCGGCGACTCGCGGAATTCGTCGATCTCGTCCGCCGGGATCGTCACCGGTCCGCTCGGCGTGTTGAGCTGAGTCGCCTGGTCGTTCCGCTGAGTGACGATGCCGGTGATGACGCGTCCCTCGGTCGTGACGACGATCGACATCTTGAAGTTCGGCGACACCTGGGCGCTCGGGTCGATGATGTTCTCGAGCAGGTAGCTCAGGTTCGATCGCTGGCCGCCGGTCAGGTCGGGGCCCATCGTTCCGCCGGAGCCGAACAGCCGGTGACACTTGGCGCACGACTGCTCGAAGACCGTCCGTCCCCGGGCGCCATCTGCCTTCGCCAGGACCTCTTCGGTCAGGCGGGCCTTCCACTCTCCGATCCGCTTCTGCTTCTCGGCCGACAGCTCTTTCAGTTCCGGCCAGAGCCTGGCGATCTGCTCGTTGAGCGGGGCATTCTCAAAGGTCTGGATCTGCCGCAGGAGGAACGGCGAGACCGACTCCCGGGCGATCTTTCCCTCGGTGACCCCCTGCATCAGGACGGCCGCGAACTCCGGTCGTGAGGCGAGGGTCGTCACGGCTTCAACCCGCGTCGGGGCTGTCATCCGGCCGAAACTCTCCATGATCACTTTCGGTGTCGTCCGGTCATGGATCGCTGCAAGACCACGGACGGCATCGACACCCAGATCGCGGTGCGTCAGGAGGCCCTGAAGGAGAGGGGCGGTTCCGTCGGCCTGGGCCGTGATGAGCGTCTTGAGAGCCTGGCGACGAGTCTCGGAAGGGTGCTTGTCGGACGAGGCGATCGACCGGATCTCGTCGAGCGCCCGGCCGTCGCCGAAGACGACGGCGAGATCCCGCGTGAGCTGCCGGACCCTCTCGGACGGGTCCTGCTCGAGCCGGGCCTGGACATCGCTCCAGGTCTCGGGGGGCTTCGCCTTGCGGATCCCCTGGAGACCATCCGCCATGCCGGAAAGGATCTCCTCGCGGAACGACGAATCGTCCTTGAGGACCAGCAGCCGGACGAGTCGATAGACCGCATCGGGATCCTTCTCGAGCCGGCTCGCCAGACGGCGCGAGATGAACCGGCGAACGAGCGGAATCTTCGATCGCCCCGCCACCTTCACCGCCATCGAGGCCTCGTCGGCGATGAACTTCTCGATTCCGTACCAGATCATGAGCGGCAGGACCCGATCGTCGGCGTAGTCCTGGGCCAGACAGAGTCCGTCGGCCGCTTTCCATCGCTCGTCGGTCGAGAGACGGGGGAGCACGGTCGACAGGTAGACCTGCACCAGGCCGTTGAACTCATTGACGGACATCTCCGCCAGGATCTTCTCGACCTCGTTGGAAAGCGGTCCCCGGTCGAGCAGGAACCGGATCGCCCAGATGCGGACTTCTTCGTCGTCGCTGCCGAGCCGTCCGACCAGCCACTTCTCGTCCGCGATCCCCGCGGAGCCGAGGCACCACATGAGTCGCAGCCGCGTCCGGAGATCGGGCTCCGCGCGAAATCGGGCTTCGATCACATCCATGAGAGCCGTCCGGTCGGCCGGGGTGGCCGCCGCCATCCGCTCCTGGATCACCCGGCGGGCGACGCGGCAGTACCAGTCGTTCGCATGGGACTGAAGCTTCAGCAGCTCTTCGTTCGAAAGCTTCGCGACATCATCCATCGCCGGAGCGGCCGGCTTGCCGTACGTCACCTTGTAGATGCGGCCCGAGGTCCGGTGAACGCCGTCGTTCTCGTGACACTCGCCGACATCGGTCCAGTCGGCGATGTAAACCCCGCCGTCGTTCCCCGAGATGAGGTCGATCCCACGGAACCACGGGTCTTTGATCTTCAGGAAGTCGGGAGCATGGTGGGCCGTGAACGTCGCCCCCTCGCGTTCGAGCACATCCCGATTGACGCGGTGGCCGTGGAGATTGAGGGTGAAGATCGAGCCCCGCAGCTCCTTCGGCCAGTTGTCTCCCTGGTAGATCAGCAGGCCGCAGTGGGCGTGCCCGCCTCCCGCCTCGTCGGTGGTTGGCGTGACGCCGAGCTTCCGGATGTCGTGCCACTGTTCCCGGGTATCCCAGTGGAAGTGGTCGGCGGTCTGGGTGATCAGGGCGTAAACATCGGGGTCGAGGTCGTCGCCGAACATTCGCTGGAGGTGTGCCCCGGGCAGGGCATGCCACAGGTGGCCGATGACGGTGTTGATGAAGAACAGCTCGCCGTTTTCGTCCCAGTCCATCCCCCAGGGGTTGGTGGTCCCGTGGCAGAAGGCTTCGAACTTCTCGCGGGTCGGGTGATACCGCCAGACGCCGCAGGACATCGGCACGCGTTCGGCGGGGGCGCAGCCGGGGCGACCGACGTTCGAGATCGCCAGGATCCCCTGGCGGCCATACAGCCAGCCATCCGGCCCCCAGCGGAGACCGTTCACGAAGTTGTGGCGAGCGATATCCCCTTCCCAGCCGTCGAGGACGACGACCGCTTCGCTGTCCGGGACGTCGTCGCCGTTGGCGTCGGGAATGAAGAGGAGCTGGGGAAGACAGAGCACCCAGACGCCGCCGAAGCCGACTTCGACGCTCGTCAGCTTCTGGCCCTTGTCCCAGAAGACGGTCCGCTTGTCGTGCTTTCCATCGTGGGCGGTGTCTTCGAGGATGACGACCCGGTCACGCAGGGAGAGATCGTGATTCTGCCTGGAGTCGGAGTAGGTGTAGTTCTCCGCGACCCACAGC
>JAEYWB010000854.1 GCA_023429275.1 Planctomycetota bacterium | reverse complement strand
GTATCCTACTGTCTCCGCCGACTTCAGGGGAGAGGGCTCGAGCGTTTCCTGATGTTCTGGCTGACGAGTCGACCTGGTCCTGTCAGTATTTCCAGACGAGCGCCGGCCGCCTTCGGTCCTCGCCCGCCTGGGATGTCGGCCGGCCGACGACGATGGCGACGAGTCCGCCGACGACGAAGCCTCCGATATGGGCCCACCAGGCGACCCCTTCCGAAGCGCCGCCGGTGATTGCGCCGAGTCCCGGAACAAGCTGCATCACGAACCAGATGCCGAGGAACACCGGAGCCGGAACGTCGAGCACCTGCGTGAAGAACCCGAGCGGCACGAGAGCCCGGACGTAGGAGTGCCGGAACCAGTAGAAGTACGCTCCCATGACCCCCGCGATCGCTCCGCTCGCGCCGATCGTCGGGACGGTGCTGCCAGGGTCGGTGATCAGGTGCACCGCGCTCGCGGCGATGCCGCTTGCGAGGTAGAAGAGCGCGTAGCCGATGTGGCCGAGCCGGTCCTCGACGTTATCGCCGAAGATCATCAGGAACCACATGTTCCCGAGGAAATGCATCCACCCGCCGTGGAGGAAGATGCACGTCAGGAGCGTCAGCGTCGGAGAGATCTTCGGGGGGCCGAGCTCCTTCTTGTAAACGATCACCTGACCCGTCCGGCGATCCCGCTCGGCATGCGTCGCGATCTCGACTTTCGCTTCCGGATTCCGGACGCGAGCCGGAATCATGGCGTAGTTCTCGACGAGCGTCTGGTCCTCTTCAGGCTCGCGCAGCTGCGCCCAGAACGCGAGGGCCGTGATGGCAATGATGAGGTAGTTCACGAACGGCGTCGTGTTGCATCGGATGCTGTCCTGCAGAGGGATCATGAAACCGCCAGTGAATGAACAACGAGAGGATGATCGCCCGGCATTATGACCGCCTGGCCCGATCCGCCTAGGCCGAGACGTCGCTCGCTGCGCCCGGGTCGACTCGTCCGCCACGCTTCTCTCTCGGCCCGTCCGTCCCGCCCGACCTGGCCCGCGTTCGTCGCGACGATCGCGGGGGACCGGGCACGTCCGTCCGAGACGGCGGGCGCCCTTCTTGACTTTCACGCACCGACCCGCCAACACTCCAATCCTTGTTTGAGAATTGCGTGCCGGGTTGATCGCGGATCGCTCCTGCCATGAGTGGTGGTCCCGTTCATTGGGCAGGCAACGTCTCCTTCAGTAGGCTGACGCTTCACGCTTGGAACACGTTCCTTCCGGTTCGTAGCTCTCACGGTAGGTCTCGCCATGATGATCCGTCTCTGCCTGCTCGTTCTCGGTGCCTTCTTCCTGTCCCTTCAGGATGCCTCTGCCGGGGGAGTGTTCCCGGGCACCGACTGGAAGACCGCCGAGCCGGCGGGCGAGGGGCTCTCGGCCGAGAAGCTCGAGAAGGCCCGCGAGTGGCTGGCCTCACACAACAGCCGGTCAGGACTTGTCATCCGGCACGGCCGCATCGTTGCCGAGTGGTATTTCAAGGAGGCCAACCGGAACTCGAAGTTCGCCGCCTACTCGACCAGCAAGTCTCTCTCCAGCATGGCGACCGGGCTGGCGATCGCCGACGGCAAGCTGTCGCTCGACCACACCCTGGGAGAGACGTTTCCCGACGTTCAGCCCGCGGGGAAGAAGGCGATCACGGTCAAGCAGCTGCTGAGCATGACATCGGGCGTTCACAACAACCCCGGGATCGGCCAGAGGCAGGATCTCTTCAAGTATGCCCTGGGGGAAGCACCTCTCGATCACCCGCCCGGTACGAAGTGGGACTACAACAACACCGGCCTCGCCCTTCTCAGCCCGGTGTTCAAGAAGTCGACCGGAAAGCAGATCGACGAGTTCCTCAAGGAGCGCGTGTTCGAACCGATCGGCATCACCGATGCGGACTGGACATGGGAGCGTCGCGACGGCTATGCGATCCCCTATTCCGGCTGTCATATGACGGCGCGGGGCCTCGGACGGATCGGCCTGCTCGTGCTGAACCACGGGAAGTGGGGTGGCAAGCAGGTCGTCCCGGCCGAGTGGCTGAAGGAATCGGCCGGCCCCTCGCAGGATCTCAACAAGGCGTATGGCTACCTCTGGTGGAACAACACGACGAGCCGTTGGCCGGGCGTGCCGAAGGATGCCTACGCCGCCATGGGACGCTGGGACAACAACATCCTGATCGTTCCCAGCCTCGACCTGGTCGTGATTCGCCAGTCGGACCTTGCCCCCGGGCCGGGCCACCAGATCGCCGAGTACTTTGCGGCGGTCTGTGGCGCCGTGACGAAGCCGTAGTGCGGCCCCCCGGGCTCCTGAGAACACCTTCCCACCCCAGCAAGTTCCGATCGCCGCCTCGGTCAGGTTCGCCGCCCGCTGTGCCGGTCAGGCCGTTCGCCCCAGGACACCTCCCCCGAACGTTGCCGGCAAAGAGGAAGACTGTTCGTAACTCATCGTTCATGGACGGCTCGAACTGTCCCCGGTGGTCCGTGTCATTGTTCATTCCCGATTCCCAACGAAAGCCTCCTCATGAAACCGCTCGCCCTGACGCTCGCTTCGACGCTTCTTCTCGGAGGGATTGCAACCGCACAGAACCCGGCGGCGACGCCGGCCGCCAGGAAGGATTTTCAGGCGGGCCAGCCGCTCGGCGCCGTCAATGAGGCGGGAAAGTTCGTTCCGATCTCGTCGAACGTGAAGGTGTACGGAAGCTTCCGGTTCGCCGAGAGCTGCACGTATGACGCGGAACGGAACCTGATCGTCGTGATGAACGCCGGCGTCACCCAGATGCAGGAGGAGAACGACGGCTACGTCTCGCTGCTGAATCCCGACGGATCCGTCCACACCGCCAAGTGGATCGGGGCCACGCGCGACGGGCTGACCCTCAACCATCCTCTCGGCAGCGCGATCCAGAACGGCCTGCTCTACGCCGCCGACATGGAGACCGTCCGGACCTTCGACCTCGCGACGGGAAAGCCGGGGCGTGCCTATCCGGTGGAGGGGGCGACGTTTCTCAACGGGATCGCGGTCGCGAAGGATGGGACGATCTTCGTCTCGAACACCCGCCCCGAGAGCCGGCTCTACAAGATCACTCCTGAAGGAGCGGCGTCGACGCTCGTCGAGGGGAAGCCGCTCGTGAATCCCAACGGCGTCGCGATCGATCCCGAGGGGAACGTCGTTGTTGTCAACGTGGGGGATAACGCCGTCATGACGTTCGACCCGAAGAGCGGCAAGCTGCTCAAGACCGAGAAGGCGGTCGAAGGGGGGAACGACGGACTCGTGATTCTGCCGGACGGAACGAAGTACGTCAGCAGCGTCCGGTTCGGAAGCATCTCGGAGATCCGCCCCGGCCAGCCGGCGAAGATGATTGCCGCCGGAATCCCGAGCGCCGCCTCGATGGGTTACGACTCGAAGCAGAAGCAGCTCATCATTCCGATGAACAACAACAACGCAGTCGGCTTCCTCAAGCTGGCGGATTGAGGCCTGCGGCGGTCAGCCGTCAGCGATCAGCCTTCAGCTGTCAGCAACCCGCTGAAAGCTGATTGCTGACCGCTCAACGCTCGTCGTTCGAGACCGCCGATATTCGCTTCGAGACGCGAACCGCTTGCGTCGCATCCGCGTCACCTCCCATGATGGGGAAATGGGAGGTTGACGCATGTCGCAGATTATCGCTCAGGAAGAGTTGGGGCAGTGGCGAGCCTGGTTTCCGGACCAGCCGCAACCTGCCTCGGATGGAAGCAGCCTGAAGACTGCGGTCTCAGGACTCCTTCGGGCTCACGGGCTCGAGCCGGCCGACATCCATCTTGTCTATCACGGCGCATCCGCACGGCGGCACATCTTCCGCTTCTCGAAGAGCCCCTGCCCCGACTGCCGCGGAACCGGGAAGTATGTCGGCTTCAGCACTGTCGAGAACTGCCGAACCTGCAACGGCCGCGGCTTCCGCTGAGTCTTGCCCACAGCCTAGCGCCCACAGCCAGTGCAATGAC
>JAEYWB010000805.1 GCA_023429275.1 Planctomycetota bacterium | reverse complement strand
TCGTCTCCGCAAGAGACCAGAACGCCATCGCGACGAGGAGAGAGGGAAGGATCCCCATACGGATCAACCGCCGCAACATATCCATCTCCGAAGGTCAGGTTCGTCCCGGAGCGCGCTCGTCCGTTCTAACGCATCGAACCGTATGGCGACAGTAAGGCCGATCGAGCCTCGTCACCCGGTGCCGACAACGGACTCTCTGGCGAAACCCGGAGCCACCCTTCTGACCAGGTCGCCGGGCGAGGTCCGCACAGCAAACCCCTCTTACAAATTGTCCGGCCGTCGCTGGGATCGTCATGCGTTGATCCGTTAGACTCGCGGACCCGGCGGCTGATGCCACGCCGAGCTGAGATCCCGCTCTTCTCAACCTGTGCGGAACGTGTTCATGAAGCGACGCTCCTTCTTCTGGTCCCTCTCCACCGCGATCGTCGTCGCGTGGTGCGGGGCATCGGCCGTTATCACTTCCCCGGTCCCCGCGCAGGACCTGCCCGAGCGCAAGGGCACCGCCCCCGTCCTCGTCAACGATGTCGATCCCGATGCCGGCTTCACGCCGATCTTCAACGGGAAGACTCTCGACGGATGGCGCGGCGAGATGGAGTACTGGCGAGTCGAGAACGGCTCGATCGTCGGCGAGGCGAAGGGGAAGCCGCTCAACCACAACACCTTCCTCGTCTGGGATCTCGGAGAAGTCGACGACTTCGAAATGCGGCTCCAGTTCAAGCTGAGCGGATCGGACGAGAAGGCGGCCAACAGCGGCATCCAGTTCCGCAGTCAGCAGCTTCCCGACGGACACGTCGTCGGTTACCAGGCGGACCTCGATATCGCCGGCAACTGGGTCGGAGCCCTGTACGACGAGCACGGCCGCGGCATTCTGGCGACCCGCGGCCAGAAGGTGGCGATCGCCGCCGACGGCAAGCGGACCGCGTCGAACATCGGCGATCCGAAGGAGATCTTCGAAGGCCTCAAGAAGGGGGACTGGAACGAGTACACGATCATCGCCCGCGGGCCGAAGATCACGCTGAAGCTGAACGGCAAGACGAGTATCGAACTCGAAGACAACGAGCGCAACGCCGCCGGCGATCCCAACAAGCAGGGAGAACGGAAGGGGCTCTTCGCACTCCAGCTTCACTCCGGACCGCCGCAGAAGGTCGAGTTCAAGGATATCCGCCTCAAGCGGCTCCCGCTTGCCGAAGGGAAGAAGATCGTCTTCGTCGCCGGCCGCCCGAGCCATGCTCCGCGCGAGCATGAGCACAATGCCGGCTGCCGGCTGCTTGCGAAGTCGCTGGAGAAGGCCGGGGACGCTGCCGGAATCCCCCTGCTGACGACCGTCTACACGAACGGTTATCCCAAGGATATGACGGCGTTCGACAACGCCAACACGGTCGTCGCCTACTGCGACGGCGGCGGGGGACACTTCCTCATGCCGGTCCTGAAGGACTTCGACAAGGTCATGGACAAGGGGATCGGTCTCGCCTGCCTCCACTACGGGGTCGAGATTCCCGCCAACGAGCCGGGGAACTACTTCCTCGAATGGATCGGCGGGTACTTCGAGGCGAACTGGTCGGTCAATCCGCACTGGACCGCCAAGTACGACAAGTTCCCCGACCACCCGGTCTCGCGCGGCGTCAAGCCGTTCGAGATCAACGACGAGTGGTACTACCACATGCGGTTTCGGCCGAACATGGAAGGAGTGACGCCGATCCTGACGGCCCTTCCGCCGCGGGAGTCGCTCAGCCGTCCCGATGGCCCACACAGCGGCAATCCGGCGGTCCGGCAGGCGGTTCTCGAGAAGAAAGAGCCGCAGCACATGGCCTGGGTCGCCAATCGCAAGGATGGCATCGGCCGTGGCTTCGGCTTCACCGGCGGACACTTTCACCGCAACTGGCAGGACGAAAACTTCCGGAAGGTCGTCCTGAACGCGATCGCCTGGACCGCGCATGTGGAGATTCCGGCCGAAGGACTCGCGAGCCCGACGCCGACCGCCGAAGACATGGAGGCCAACCTCGATCCGAAGGGCCAGGCGAAGCGCCAGGCCGCCGCACCTGCTGCGGCGCCGGCCGGCAAGCCGGGAACCAAGGCCGCCGCGGCGACGCAGATCGTCTCCCCGCAGACGCCCGGCCACTCCGTCACACTCGAGGCGGACATCGCCGGGGCAAAGTCCCTCTGGCTTGTCGTCACCGATGGGGGCGACGGCTTCGGCTGCGACTGGGCCGAACCGCGGCTCCTCGGCGAGGGGAGCGAGACGAAGCTGACCGAGCTCAAGTGGAAAGAGGCGACCGCCGACTTCGGCGAGCCCCGTGTCGGCAAGAACAACAGCGGCGGCGACCTGATGATCGCCGGCAAACCGGTCGCTTACGGGATCGGCACGCATGCGAACTCGGTCATTCGTTACGACCTTCCCGAAGGGCACAAGTTCACGAAGTTCAAGTCGATCGTCGGCATCGACAACGGCGGCAGCAACCAGGGCTGCGGCTCGACCGTCCAGTTCCATGTCTTCACCCAGGCCCCTCCGCCGGGCCTCGCCATGAACGCCGCGAAAGCCGCGGCTGGCGGTCAGCGCGAACCGACCGCTGCCGTCGCGCAGCTGGATGTCGCCGATGGTCTTGAAGCCACTCTCTTCGCCGCCGAGCCGACGC
>JAEYWB010000785.1 GCA_023429275.1 Planctomycetota bacterium | reverse complement strand
GTCCAGTGCGTCCAGGGCGTGACTGCCGCCATTGTCGCCGCGTGAATGCAGTACGACGTGACGAGCGGCGTCGCCAGGACGATCATGAACCGCTGGAGAGCCTTGACCTTCTCCTCGAGCATCTCCGAAGCCCGCATCGGCGTCGTCAGCAGCACGTCAAGGGTCGACTGGGAACGCTCCCCCGCGAAGAGGGTCGACGACCGGACCGCCGTTCCGAGTACGGCAATCACCCAGAACAATCCAATGAGGCCCGACAGGGCCGGGACCCGGCTCATCCGGATTCCCGACGTCGCGGCGAGAAGCCCGAACAACAGCGCGGGGAACTCGAGGACCACCAGCACCCGGACCAGATAGCGAAACGTTCCGAGCGCGCGTTTGCGGGTCTCCCGCCAATGAATCGGGTGCTTTTCCGGCAGGATTCCCTGGTCCTGAACGAGAACGATCCCGTGTGTCCATCGATCATTCCAGCGGTGCATCAGGGCGTCCGCCGCCCGGAACAGCTTCATGATGTAGTTGCGAGACGTCACATGGGCTCGCCGATAGAGGCAGAGGCGGGCGAGGAGGAGGAACACGGCAAAATAGAGCAAGGCGGGCAGGAGCGAGACCCTGATTCGCCACAGGTTGTCGATGCCGCCGCCGCCCCACGCTCCAAACCCCGACTCATACGTCTCCGCCATCAGCGTGGGGATGTGGAGCCCCCGCAGGTCCTGCCCATGGAGCAGGACGTTCACGTCGCCATTCGGCGTCGTGATTGAGGCGCCCAGGAGGTGGCCGTAGCCGTAGGCGAGCTGCTCGAGGACTTCGCTGCCAAGGCAGGACTGAATGAGAACCGAAGGGACCAGGTAGCTGAGCCACAGGACCGGGAACGACATCAGAAAGGCGGTCGATGTCGTCCGGCACCACGTTGAGCAGAAGAGCGCCACCGCTCCCGCGTGCAGCATCGCCATCACGAGCGCAACCGCCGCGGAGATGATCTGGAACGTCTCGACCCCGCCGAGCGAATACGCGACCGCGAACACCGGCAGCGTCAGCAGCAGGTAGGCGGACATCGGCACGAGCCGGCCTAGCAGCTTCTCGAACAGAATGTTCCAGGGCCCGAGCCGGGTCAGGAACAGGAGCTGAAGCGTGTCTCGCTCCTTCTCGGCGGCGATGGATGACGCCGTCAGAAGGGGCGTCAGGATGTAGATCCCCCAGAACTGGAGGCTCACGATCTGCTGGAAAAGCTTTCCGCCCGACCCGAGGATTTCGTACGGCAGCCCTTTCCGGCCATAGGTGTGCTGCCAGTAGAAGTACAGCACGAATCCGAACAACGTCAGCGCGTACAGGACGCGCAGAACGTACGTCGATTTCCGGTTGGCGATCTCGACAAGCTCTTTGCTGAGGAGTGGGAGTCCGAACCCCCGGCGTCCCTTTCGCTGCGGCCGCGGATTCATGCGGTGACTCCTTCCGTCAGCTTCATGAAGGCGGTTTCCATATCCATCGCCTCAGCCTGGAACATCCGGACCCGTCCGCCGGCCTTCACGATCTCTCCATGAAGGTCTTCAATCGCAAGAACGTCCTCCCGCAGCTTGATCGCCAGGCGGTCGGTCTGCTCCTCGACGGAATCGACCCCGGGGATCCGGCGAAGATGGTGCACGACCGAGCCCGGGGAATCGGCGAGCTGAACGTGGATGACGCGTTTGAGCGAGAGCGTCCGGTAGATCTCGCGGAGCGATCCCTCGGCCACGAGCTTGCCCGCTTCGAGGATCCCGATCCGCGTGCAGAACTGGCTGAGCTCGTGAAGGATGTGGCTCGAGATGAGGATCGTCTTTCCCATCCCCTGGAGCGCCTTGAGCAGCTCCCGCAGCTCGATCCGGGCCCGAGGATCGAGCCCCGAGGCCGGCTCATCGAGCAGCAGCAGATCGGGGTCGTTCAGCAGCACCCGCGCCAGGGAGAGCCGCTGCTTCATCCCGCGGGAGAGAGAGTCGACCTGGGAATCGACCTTCTGTGTCAGGTCGGTGAGCTGCAGGACATCGTCGATCAGCTGGGGACGCTTTCGAGCTTCGATCCGGTAGGCCGCCGCGAAGAATGACAGGTATTCCCGCGCCGTCAGGTCCTCGTAGACGCCGAAGAAATCCGGAACGTAGCCGATCATCCAGCGGACGCGATCCGGGTCACGCCGGACATCGACGCCGTTGATCTTCACGGTTCCGTCGAACTTCTCCTGGAGCGTCGCCATCACCCGGATCGTCGACGACTTCCCTGCCCCGTTGGGGCCGATGAAGCCGAACACCTCTCCGCGGGGGATGACGAACGAGATTCCCTTGACCGCCGTGAACTTGCCATATTCGATCCACAGGTTCGAGACGCTTACCACCGGAGTTTCGGAGGGAGGGACGGCGGACGAAGCGCTTCCCCTCTCCTCGGGCAACTGTGTCCCCTCCTCCGTCGCGGAGAGGCGCGCCGCCTCATCGACGGAAGCGGGCGCAGACAGGATGTCGAGAACCTCCTGCGAGAGGTTGTCGTCGGAGTTGCGAGGGGTCGTCATGTGTCTCGTCAGAGCGGTCGGACCGTCGGGGCTGCCGCCTCTGGTCCGAAAAGGTCGGTTCTCGAGTAACGGCGGCGGTAGATGACAGTGCGATCGTCCTCCCGGACGATCACCTGCACGACGAACGTCGCATCCCGCTCGCTGGCGGATTCACTCCGTTGATCCTCTGCCATTTCGAGGTCTTCGAACGTCGGGGAACCGCTGGGGGCGGACTCTTCGAAATGTCTTCGCAGGACGATCGACCGGGGGAGGAGTCCTCCGAGCGTCTGTCCCCGAAACTGGTGAAGCTCCGGGTTGTCACCCGGTTGCGAAAAGACTGTCCGGCTCCTCGAGAAGCACTCGACCACCGCTCCCGGTCCATAGGCCCGCCGAAGCGACTCGATCAACGGGCTACCGGGCCCTGTCCCCCCCTTCTGAATCAGCTCTCCCGCCTTGTCCCAGTCAAATCCCGGTTCGGAGGGCTCGACCGGCGTGGCGTCCGGTTCGATCGGATGAATCGCCATCGACCGGAACAGCACTGGCGTCCATCGCTCGACAGCGACCGCCATCTTCCGCTGGGAACGATTGACCGTAATGTCGGGGACGACTTGCTGCGGGTTCCCCACGGGCGAGCTGTTTGCCCGCACCCGCCAATCGGCGCTGGTTTGAGTGGTAAAGGGGACGATCTGTCCGCCCGGAGACGTCAGTTCGAAGACGCCCCGCTCAGCAGGAACATGAAAGTCGAGCCGGTTCGTTCGCGCAACGCGGTTCCCGTAAGCGATGTCGCGGATCTCCACGGTCGAGATGCGCGACGCGAGACCGAGGTAACGGTTGGAG
>JAEYWB010000742.1 GCA_023429275.1 Planctomycetota bacterium | reverse complement strand
GTGTATGACGCCCTGCGCTAGCGGAGAGGGCGCTGGCAACGTTTGGCCGGCGGCTAGCGCCGACCGCTCATGGTGGGGGAGGGCGTTGCGCAGGTCGATCGCGTCGCTTCGCCATGGCGACCCGGCGAAAGGCCGTGACGCCATGCCACCCAACGCCGTCCTGGAATGCTGCCGCAGGGCCAGATTGGACGGGGGGGACGGTTCAGTACGGCGCTGGTGTCGGCGGATAGGCGGGAGAGGTGTTGGTGGTTAAGATCCGGCGAAAACACCTTGTGCCTGGCCACGATGACCGGATCTTCACCTTCTAGTAGCGCCTGGACGCGGCGTCATCTCCTTGGCCTGCGCGACCTTTCGGCCGCCGAGTTCGAAACGATTTTTGCCCGGGCGCGGCTCTACAAGGAGCGGGCAGCCCGCGGTGAGCCGAAGTCGAACGAACTGGCGGGGACGGTTGTCGCCAACCTGTTCTTCGAAAACTCGACTCGGACACGGACGAGCTTCGGGCTGGCTGCCCGGAGGCTGTCGGCCGACGTGGTCGATTTTTCGGCATCGAGCAGCAGCCTGTCGAAGGGGGAGACGTTCATCGACACGGCCCTCACGATCCAGGCGATGGGGGTGCAGCAGATGGTTGTCCGGCACAGCACGTCGGGAACGCCGGCGCTCCTGGCCGCCCAGCTGCAGTGCAGCGTCCTCAATGCGGGAGACGCCACGCACGAGCACCCGACGCAGGGGCTGCTCGACATCTATACGATCCGGCAGCGCAAAGGCAGGGACTTCTCCCGCCTGACGGTGACGCTCGTGGGAGATATCAAGCACAGCCGCGTCGCGCGATCAAACATCTGGGGGCTGACGAAGCTCGGAGCGCGGGTCATTCTCTGCGGTCCGCCGACGCTGGTTCCCGGAGAGTTCCGCGCGCTTGGCGTCGAAGTCCGGCACAATTTCGACGATGTCGTGGCGGAGTCGGACTGCATCAACCTGCTGCGTGTTCAGTTCGAGCGGCAGCGCGGCGCCTTCTTTCCTTCGATCGGAGAGTACGCCCACCTTTATGCCATGACCGGCGAACGGTTGAGGCGGGCGAAGGAGGACGTTCTGGTCCTTGCGCCGGGACCGATCAACCGCGGCGTCGAAATCACGCCCGATGTCGCCGACGGTCCGAATTCGGCGATCCTCGATCAGGTGACGAACGGACTCGCAGTCCGTATGGCGTGCCTCTCGCTGCTCCACCAGGCAACGGGTTCGGCACATTAGCCGGAACGCGCTAGCGTCCGGTTCGGACCGGGAGTTAGCCCCCTCCGGCGAATGGATCTAGCCCGAAAGCCCGGGTGTGACAAAGCACTCGATCCTGAATCCTCACTCCCAGCTCCTCTCCCTCCCCTCCATGAGCAACCTCTGGATCCGCAACGGCCGGCTGATTGACCCCGCAACGGAGGAGGACCTCGTTGGCGACCTGGTGATCCGGGAAGGGCGGATCGCTTCGTCCGGCGTCCCCCCTGCTCCGGGATCGCAGGAAATCGACGCCACGGGACTCATCGTCTCGCCGGGATGGATCGACTGCCGCGTGGCCCTCCGCGAGCCGGGCTTTGAGGAAGACGAGACGATCCTGACCGGTACGGCCGCGGCAGTGGCGGGAGGTTTTACGACGATCGCGAGTCTTCCCGACACGGAACCGGTCGTCGAGACCCGGGCCGCGGCCGAGTTCGTCTCCCGTCAGGCGGAGCGGGCGCGGCACTGCCACGTCCTGCCGCTCGGGGCAGTGACCAAGGGGAACCGCGGCGAAGAGCTTGCGGAGATCGGCCAGCTCGTCGACGGAGGGGCCGTCGCCTTTACGGACGGCAAGCGGGCGATCGCCAATGCCGAAGTGATGCGCCGCGCCCTGCAGTACTGCGGCATGTGGGACAAGCCGATTCTCCACCACCCCCAGGTCCCGGAGCTCGTGGCCGGGGGGATCATGAACGAAGGGTACCATTCGACGATTCTCGGCCTGCGCGGCATGCCCGCCGCGGCCGAAGAGATCATGGTCCGCCGCGACATCGCCCTGGCGGAACTGACGCGGGGACGAGTTCACCTCATGGGGATCTCGTCGCGGCGGAGCGTCGAAGAGGTCCGCGAGGCCCGCTTACGAGGGATCGCCGTCAGTGCCGACGTCACACCGGTCCACCTGCTGCTGACCGACGAGGCCCTGACGAGCTACGGCGCGAACTTCAAGCTCGACCCGCCGCTGCGGACGGAGCCCCATATCGCGGCGCTGATTGCGGGACTCAAGGACGGAACGATCGAGATCATCTCGGCCGATCACACTCCGGTTGCCCCGGAGAAGAAGACGCGGGAGCTCGACGTGGTGCCGTTCGGAGTCGTCGGGCTCGAGACCGCGCTCCCCGTCTGCCGGAAGGCCCTCATCGAGCCGGGACACCTCACCTGGGCGGAACTGATCGCCAAGTTCACGCTCGGCCCGGCGAAGCTGCTCGGACTCACTGACCGCGGATCGCTCCGGCCCGGGGGCTTGGGAGACGTCACCCTCTTCGATCCCGATCGGGAGTGGACCGTCGACCCGTCGCGGTTTCGCTCGAAGAGCCGAAACACGCCCTTCACGGGTGTTACGATGCGCGGATCCGTGTGTTATACGATCGTCGGAGGGGCGATTCGCTACGACGCTGGTCTGGCCTGACGCACAGAAGGCATCGACTCGCTCGACCGGTCGTTTCTCTCATCCTTCTTCGCGACGAGTGGCCATCCGAGAAGAGGCAGGTGAGCCTGGTTCTGCAAACGAAGAAACCCCGCCCGGGATGGAC
>JAEYWB010000711.1 GCA_023429275.1 Planctomycetota bacterium | reverse complement strand
CTTCAGGACCACGGCCAGCACCTCCGCTCCGTCGCCATTTCGGTCTGGGGCACCGCCAACATGCGCACCGGCGGCGACGACATCGCCCAGGCGCTGGCGCTGATCGGCGCCCGCCCCACCTGGGATCCCAGCTCCCTTCGGCTGTCCGGCTACGGGGTCATCCCCCTGGTCCGTCTCGGCCATCGAGCACCGCCAGCAGGTCCGCCGCCCTCCCCCGCCGTTCACGACCAGCACCCTGCAGCAGGAGGCGAACCGGAAGCTGGGGATGTCGGCCCGCGAGGCGATGCAGACCGCCCAGCGGCTCTACGAAGACGGCAACATCACCTACATGCGAACCGACAGCGTCACGCTGTCGCAGGAGGCGATCACCGCCGCCCGCAAGCGGATCCAGAACGGCTACGGCAAAGACTTCCTCAGCCCTGAGCCGCGGCAGTACAGCACCAAGACCAAGAACGCCCAGGAGGCCCACGAGGCGATCCGCCCTGCCGGCAAGGAGATGAAAACGGCCGACGAGCTCGGCCTCTCCGGGCGCGAATCGCAGCTGTACGACATGATCTGGAAGCGGACGATGGCCTGCCAGATGGCGGACGCCCAGCTCCGTTTCACGACGGCAGTCATCCATGTCGGCGAGGCGGAGTTCCGCGCGACCGGCCGGCAGATCGAGTTCGCCGGTTACTTCCGGGCCTACGTCGAAGGGCATGACGACCCGGAATCGGCCCTCGAAGACCAGGAGTCCTCACTCCCCGCCATGCAGGAGAAGGACACCCTGAAGTGCCAGGACCTCGACGCCATCAGCCACGAGACGAAGCCACCCGCCCGCTACACCGAGGCGACGCTCGTCCGCCGGATGGAAGCGGAGGGGATCGGCCGGCCGTCGACTTACGCGAGCATCATCGGCACGATCCAGGACCGGGGCTACGTCCGGAAGGCGAACAACCAGCTCATCCCCACGTTTACGGCGCTGGCGGTCAACAAGCTTCTCGAGGGGCACTTCCCTCAGCTCGTGGACTATCAGTTCACGGCCCAGATGGAACAGTCGCTCGACGATATCTCGAACGGCCAGGTCGAATACGTGCCGTACCTCTCGAGCTTCTACCTCGGGGAGGAGGGTCTCGAGAACCAGGTGAAGAGCCGCGAGGAGGGGATCGATCCCCGGTCGGCCTGCACGCTGAACCTGGACGGACTGACATCGGCGGTCCGGGTCGGGAAGTTCGGGCCATACCTCGAGAAGAAGGAGGGGGAGGCGACCGTCACCGCCTCCCTGCCCGACGACATCTCCCCCGCCGACCTCAGCGACGAAGTGGCGACGAAGCTCCTCGAAACGAAGAAGCAGGGGCCGCAGGCGCTCGGAATGCATCCCGAGGAGGGAGTGCCTGTCCTCGTCCTGATCGGACCGTTCGGGCCTTACGTGCAGCTCGGTGAAGTGACTGACGAGAACCCGAAGCCGAAACGGGTCTCGATTCCCCGGGGAACTCCCGTCGAGTCGGTCGACCTCGAGATGGCGCTCAAGCTGCTGACATTGCCGCGGACGCTCGGCGAGCACCCCGTGAACGGAAAGCCGGTCCTGGCGGGGATCGGGCGGTTCGGCCCGTACGTCCAGAATGAGAAGACCTACAAGTCTCTGCAGAAGACCGACGACGTCCTGACGGTCGGCTTCGAGCGGGCGCTCGAGCTCCTCAGCCAGGCCCGGGTCAAGACCGGCCCGACGCCGATCCGCGAACTCGGAAAGCATCCGGAGGATGAAGAGCCGGTCAACGTGTTCGACGGCCGCTACGGCCAATACGTGAAGCACGGCGACGTCAACGCAACGATCCCGAAGGACAAGACCGCCGAGACGATCACGCTGGAAGAAGCGATCGCTCTCCTCAAGGAGCGCGAGGCTTCGGGCAAGCCGTCCCGGAAGAAGAAGGCGGCCAAGAAGAAGGCCGCGCCGAAGGCGGCCAAAAAGAAGGCGGCCAAGAAGGCACCGAAGAAGAAGCCGGGCGAGGAGTAAGCCCAAGGACCGTGTTCGGCTCTGCAAAGCCTCTCACCGAGCGAAGCTCCGTGAGAGGCAGGAGTCTCGAAGAGACTGGCGTCGAAGGACTCGTGACGGGTCCGTCGGGTGGGCGTTGAAGTTTCGCCCCAAAGGGCCATCCGTTCCTCCAGCCGGGCCCAACGGGCCCGGATCAGGGGACCTGGATTCGATCCAGAGGCCCAACGGGCCGGCCATTCGGAACCGCTCATATCCAGGTTTTGGGCGCAACATGCCACAATCGCTCTCACAGATCTGGCTGCACCTGGTGTTCGGCACGAAGGACCGACGCCCCTTTCTTCAGAAGGCCCCCGTCCGCGACGAAATGTTCCGGATGCTCAGCCATCACGTTTCAGAGACTGACTGCCAGCCCGTCCGATCGGGAGGTTGGGTGGATCATGTTCACGTCGTGTGTGGATTGTCCCGGACCACGACCGTGGCAGACCTCGTGGAACATGTAAAATCTGAGACGTCGAAGTGGGTAAAGAAGCCGCCACACTCCTTATCCACTTTTGCATGGCAATCGGGGTATGGCGCATTCTCCGTCAGCCAGTCCAACCTGCCGCGAGTGTTGACGTATGTCGAGGGGCAGGTTGAGCACCATCGCACAGTCTCGTTCCAGGACGAGTTTCGAAAGCTCTGCCGGTTGCATGGGGTTGAGATCGACGAGCGCTACGTCTGGGATTGATTGAGAACTGTTGGCCTGTTGGGCCGAAAGCGTGAGTGGTTGGCTCGCTTTCCAGGCCCGCTGGGCCTGGCTGGACGAACGGATGGCCCTTTGGGCCGAAGAATATCGCGAACGCGTTCCTCTTTGGCGTCCCGCCCTTGGCGCCTGGCTGATGCTCCTCGGCAACACCCGTTTCACGGACGCATCGTCAGTCCCGGCCCTGTTGCGAGATCTTGCCGGGGTTCGCTGACCGCTCCTTCGGGATCACTCCTGGCCTCCAGCTTCCGACTGGGTCGCTCCTTCACCGTGACCGTGAGGTAGGTTTGAACGCCCACTCTCCGGGCCTTCGACCGACCCACGGGTTGTGCCATGGCGCGTCTCCTGCTGACTCTTCTCGGACTCTGCGTCGCCGCGGTGGCCCAAGCAGGCTACCCGATCGTCGAAATGACGGTGGGAACCGCGACCTACGAGGGGCGCATCCTCGTGGCCGACAAGTTCACCTGCTGGCTTGCCGGACAGGACGGACACTTCCGTCGTCTGTCGCTGGGAGAGGTCAGCTCATTCCGGAATCGTCCCGGCGAGTTCAAACCGTTTACGGCTTCGCAGCTGAGGCAGACCATCCGGGAGGACCTCGAGGCGGAGGGGATTCCGCTTGAGATTGAGGTGAGCGGCTCTTACGTCATCGCCGCCCCCGCGGGACGCGCACGCAAGTACGGACAGCTTCTGGACTCCACGTCTCGAGCCTTCTCGGGCTACGCCGGCCGGCGGTCGCTTCCTGTGAAACGGATCGAGTACCCCCTGGCCGCCGTCATCTTCCCGACGTGGGATCAGTTCCGCCGTTACGCCGAGGGGGACGGGGTGAGGCCCTCCCCCACGCTTCGTGGTTACTACAACCCGCTGACAAACCGCATCGCCCTCTACGACGGGACTCCCCCGACGACCGCGCGGCTTCGTCCGCCAGCCGCGACGGAGGTGAGCGACCTGTCTGTGAAACGCCTCGAAAACTCTTCGCAGTTTCCCGGACCGTTTCACGTGGAACAGTCCCCTGCAGACTGCCCCGTTTCACAGGCCGCCGTTTCACACTTCGCGGCCCTCTCGGGGGCCGACGTGACGGG
>JAEYWB010000732.1 GCA_023429275.1 Planctomycetota bacterium | reverse complement strand
CCGTGAGAACGTCGCTCAGGCGCGAGGGAACATTCCCGTCGCAGCGATGGCCCTCGACCGGCTTCTCTCGATGCGGGACTACGAGTCGTTCGTCCGGAAGTTCGCCGGCATCGCCAAGGCGGAGGCGACTCCGCTCATGCTCGGCGGAGTACAGACCGTCGTCGTCACGATTGCCGGACTCGGAGATGCTCCCATCGAGCGCGACTCGCTGCTGTATACGAATCTCGACACCGCCTTGAGACGGCACTCCGATCCTGAGCAGAGCGTCATCTTGCTGGTCCGCGAGCTGATGCTGCTGATTCTGAAGGCGAAAGTGAAGATCTTTCCAGACCACCTTTGGAAGACGGTCCGCGAGGAAATCGTCCGGCGGTTGTTGCGAGAGTTCGATTTCGAGAAGGCCCGGCTCGGTGGCAGCGTCCTCCTCAGCGACGTCGTCACCGTCATTCAGGAGACGCCGGGAGTGCGGTATGTCGATGTCGATGTCCTCGACCGGATGCGGCAGTTGTATGGAGCGGGCGAACTCGTTCGGAAAGCGGCCTGCATTGCGGCGTCCGAGGGGCCGAAGGCGGAGATCAAGACAGAGGCGGCACGAACGACGGACATCGACGAGGACGAGTTGATCTTGAGACCGCAAGGTGGTGAGACCGTGGCAGATCTGCTTGCCGCGAAGTCATTCGCACCTGCCAAAGACTTCCTGATCTCGGAGCGGGTATCGGACGAAAATGACCCCGATCGGCGGGTCATTGCGACGGTGTCAATGTTTCCCAAGTCAAACCCGCAACGTCCCACTGGTGCTCCGGCCGATGGCCCAGCTCCGTTCCCCGCCCAGCTGGCGTACTTCACCGATCTCCCCGGCACCATCCTGTTGGAGCAGATCCCATGAGCGCCTCTGACAGGGACCGGCTCTACAACCTGATTCCGGCGATCTACCGCATCCGCGACAGCGAGATCGGTGAGCCGCTCCATGCCCTGCTTGGCGTGGTCGAGAACGAACTGGGCGTCGTCGAGCGCGATATCGAGCGGCTCTACGAGAACTGGTTCATCGAGACCTGCGAGGAGTGGGCGATCCCCTACATCGGCGATCTCGTCGGGCACGAACCGGTGCTGCCGAGCAACGGCGAAGTGACCGATCCCCACGTTCAGAAGCGGAACCGCTGGCTCTTCCCGCGGCGGGAAATCGCCAACATCGTCCGTTACCGCCGCCGCAAAGGGACGCTCCCGGTCCTCGAGGACCTCTCCCGCGATATCGCCGGCTGGCCCGCCCTGGCCCGCGAGACCCGGCGCGAGGTGGCAGGGATGGTCGATGCCCGGGGGTGGGCCGCGACGACTTCCTCCTCGGGGCAATTCGTCGATCGCCCAGTCCCCGGATCGCTGCCGATCGGCAGACGTCTCCCCGACAGGCGACAATTCACATCGGCATCGCAGGGCGGGGCGCTGAGCAACATACCGCGGTTGCCGGATCTTCGGGAACCGGGACCTGGAGGACGGGGCCTGCCTCACCCCCGCCGGGTCGGACTGTGGGTCTGGCAGTTGCCGGTCTTCCCCTGCACCGGCACCGCCCCCGGCTGCCGGGTCTATCGGTCGGAAGGCGTGAAGCTTCGATACTTCACATTCCACCCGCTCGGGATCGACACGCCTCTCTACAACTCTCCGACGATGTCCTCGACTGCCGACGACGACGCGCCTCCGCCGGTCGACGATCCCCTGGTCCGGGCTTCCGAACTCCCCGTTCCACTGCTCCAAGGGATGCTGTCGCAGCGGAGCGACACGGGGATCAGCCCCCGGTTCTATGGTCCCGGGAAGGCGTTTCAGATTCGGCTGGACGGCAAGGCGAGGCGCGCGGCCGACGCGCAGAAGCCATCGACGGACGATCAGGACTTCCGGCTGGTCCCCCCCGAGAGGATCCGGGTGGCGGACCTGTCCGACTCGGCGATGAAGAAGTGGAGCGGGACTCCGGACCAGATCTGGCTGTCTCTCGCGGGGGAAGGAACTGAGGTCAAGGCGGTCGTCGATCCCGAGACAGGCCGGTTCCTGATTCGCAATCTCGTCCATCCTCCGGAGTGCGGCAGCGAACCGGGCATCGAGAACATCCGCTTGACCTTCCACTACGCCTTCAGCGGCGACCTGGGGGGAGGGGAATACCGCCGACCAGTCGATCCGCTCCGACGGGCTGCGACCTGGAGCGTCTCGCCTTCCGGCGACCCGGTCCGGGTCAGCTCGACATGTCCCCCCCTGCGATCGTTCACGAAAGAGGAGCTCGTCCAGAGCTCTCTCGACCGGGCTGTCAAGATTCTCACCGAGCGGCTCACAGAACTCGAACGCCTCGGAACGCGGGCCACGAAGGAACAGAGGTCAGTCGTCCTCGAGCTCGCGGAAACCGGCGTCTACCGGCTAAGCCACGCGATTGCGATTCACGTTCCGGCGGACACTTCTCTCGAGATCCGCGCAGGCAGGGAGACGCGGCCGGTAATCCGGTGCGTGACACCTGACGAGTGCGATCCGCGGCCGTTGTGGTTCGTGCTGAACGAAGGATCTCAGGTCCTGCTGGACGGCGTGACGATCGCGGCCACCGGAATCTGCGTCACGCAGGTCCCGCCAGCTCCGATGGCCGACACCCGTGTTCCCGATGGATGCGGAAGCGGATTCGATTCGCGGATTCCGAACCCCAGCCGGTTCACGCTGCGACATGCGACGATCGCATCGCCGGAGTGCTGCGGCTGCAGCGCGGGGGGCGAGGAGGCTGCCGAGCCCACTCTGGGAGAGCTCGTTCTCGGCCGCGAGATCAGCGAGCTGTGCATTGATCACTCGATCCTGGGGAGAATCCGGGGGAGCGCCTCGCCACCTGCTCTCGCCGGCGACCGCCGCTGCCCTCCGCTTCCCATGCGGCTGACGGTCGCGGATTCGATCGTCGCGGGCGCAATCGGATCGGACGACTTCAATCTCCAGATCACCGGCGTGAGGATCGATCGATCCACGCTGCTTCGGGGGCTCGTCGTGAAGCAGATCGACCGGATCTCGAACAGCCTCGTTCTCGGAGAACCGCGGGTCGATCGCGCGACCGGCCTGGTTCGGTACTCGTACTACGAAAAGAGGGCAGACGCTCCGACACCAACGCTCGAGCAGTGCCTGCCGCAAACGGAGACTTCCTCTTTGGCCGAGGGGGACTTCGTCAGCCTGAAGTACGGTGATCCCGGATTCGCACGGCTTCGGCGACCGCAGCCCGGAGAGGAGCGATCCCTCGTCGCCTTCGCGCGGACCGGAGCAGACGACGGAGGGGAGATGGGGGCGTTCCACGACCAGTTCATCCCGCACCGCGAGCGGTCACTGGAGCGCCGGCTCGAGGAGTTCACCCCGGCCACGCACAAACTCGTGATCGAGTACATCAGCGGAGCCCCGCCGTAACGGGGCCGAAGGGCCGGGCCAACGCCTCGCATCTCGCGGGGCGTCAAAAGAAGACAGCAAATCAACCAGACCACACGCACCAGGAAACCTGACGGGACGCCGTCACTGAGGAAGTCATGTTCGGAGACTTCAGTCGCTTCTCGAACGACCCGGAACTCGGCCTGACTGGCGTCTACCTCAGCCAGGGGAGCCCGCTGCTCGATTCAGACTGGAACGAACAGGTGGCCGGATTAACGGAATGGATGACCGTCTTAGGGAGGTTAGCGTGCGGAGATGGTGTATCCGAAAAGCTCCGAGGGATTGGATTCTCGGTAACCTGGCAGCCGGACCGAAATCACGTGGAAGTCGGTCCAGGGATGGCCTTACTGGGCGGGCGAGTCGTCCAGTCCCAGCGTGTCTATCGCGCGCATCGACAGGGGCCAGGAGAATTGTTCCGGTCGCCTCGTCTGTTCTCGAGCGACTTAAACCCCGCCGTTTCGCCGGCGGTGCCACCCAGCGCTGCTCATCTCAGTCTCATCTCGCGAAACTTGCCTGCTGGCATGCTTTGGCGCTCACCGACATCTTGGACCTCCGGTGCGGTCTGCGAAGTGACCGATTGGGCGATCTGGCTGTCAGACGACGAGAATATGCCGAAAGCCCGGACGGTTGGCGATGGGGGCTTCCTTGTCCCGAGACTGAAGGTCGAGTCCTTGCCTCTGCCGCGGTGGTCCGGGCACTGCCTGGTCGAGTGTCATTGGGCCGATGCCGCGGGGCATCGCACGTTCAAGGTGGCACGAACATCGCACAACGTCTTGCCGCTGCGTCGAATCGAGAAACTGGAAAACAAACTTAGGATCACAGTTCCAGCGGGCGACTGTCGACTGCTGGATCTGCTCGACAGTTCAGCGACAACCCTGAAGGCCGAGTTCGAGGACGACTACAC
>JAEYWB010000635.1 GCA_023429275.1 Planctomycetota bacterium | reverse complement strand
GAGGTTCGGCGGAACGGCCATCGGCCAGCTGCCGACGATGTAGACCGTGCTGAACGGCCAGGGAATCGCCAGGTCCGTCCACGAACCGCGAGGCCGCCACATCCGGGAGGCCGCGAAGGCGTAGGGGATGATCGTCCGGCCGGTCTGGGACGCGAGGAAGACGATGCCGTCTTTCACGACCCGCCGCGGACCGCGGGGGCCGTCCGTCGCGATGCAGATATGCTTCGTCGCCGCCTCGTCCATCATCTGCCGCAGGGCCGCCGAGCCGCCGCGCTGGCTCGAACCGCGGATCGCGGTCATCCCGAGCGCCTCGACGATATCGGCCACGTAGGATCCGTCGGCATGCTTGCTGACGAGCGCCGCGCAGTCCCGTGGAGGACCGCTGAAAATGGCCCCGACGATCTCGTCGTGCCAGATGCAGTAGATGTACTTCGTTCCCCTGGTGTCGGCGAAAGGACTGATGTCCGGCACCGCGGTCACGAGACGCTTGCGGGTCGTCGCAAACAGGACCCGGAACAGAAGCCCCAGGCTCCACGCCAGAGTACGGATCAGAAATCGACTGCGAATCTTCACGACATCCCTTCCCTGGGAATGGCCTAGGGCCCAGAGCCCAGGGCCCAGGGCCAGACCAACATTCGATCAGGTGCCTCCGGCCCTAGGCCCTAGGCCCTAGGCTCTAGGCCTTAGGCCATTCACGGCATCACCACGATTGCGCTCGACGTGCTCCCGGCGGCCGGGACGTATGTCTGCGTGACGTAGTCCATCACCATCCGGTCGGCGTTGAACCGCCAGCCGAGGGTCCGGACCGCACGCTTCATCCGATGGATCCATTCCTGCGGCAGGCCGTCCTGGTCACGGCGGTAGTACGTCGGAATGACTTCTTCCCGAAGGACCTTCATCAGCGACGCGCCGTCGCGGGCGTCCTGGACCTCGGAGTTCGCGTGAATCAGGCCGTTGCCGATCGGGAAGCCGTTCCGGCCGTCGAACGCTTCCGCCCACCAGCCGTCGAGGACCGACAGGTTGAGTCCTCCGTTGAGAACCACCTTCTGTCCGCTCGTCCCCGACGCCTCGAGCGGCCGCCGCGGGTTGTTGAGCCACACGTCCACCCCCTGGACGAGGTGCCGCGCGAGGTTGATGTCGTAGTCTTCCAGGAACACGACCCGGCCGAGGAACTTCGGGTCGTGGGCGATGCGGTGAATCCGCTGCAGGATCTCCTTGCCGTAGTTGTCGGCCGGGTGGGCCTTCCCGGCGAAGACGAACTGCACCGGCTGGTTGTTGTCCGCCGTGATCTTCGCGAGGTTGTCGAGATCCTTGAGGATCAGGTCGGCCCGCTTGTACGGGGCGAACCGCCGGGCGAAGCCGATCAGGAGGCACTGCGGATCGAGGACCTGCTGGAGCCGCGCGATCTCCTTGTCGGACGCCTTGTGCCGCTCCGCCTGGCGGACAAGCCGCATCCGGGCGTGGTTGATGAGCCGGTTCTTGAGGGCTTCGTGTGTCTCCCAGATTTCCCCGGCCGAGAGGGATTCGATCCCTGTCCAGACCTCGGGATTACCGCTCTTCACGTGCCAGTTGAGCGGCAGGACCCGGTCGTACAGCACACGCATCTGCGGCGCGATCCAGGTGTTGACGTGCACGCCGTTGGTGATGTGGCCGATCGGAATCTCTTCCTCGCTCCGCCACGGCCAGAGGTTCCGCCACATCCGGCGGCTGACGACGCCGTGCAGGTTCGAGACGGCGTTCGCCCGGCGGCTGGTCTTGAACGCCAGCACCGTCATGCAGAACGGCTCCCCGTGATTATGTGGCTCGACCCGGCCAAGGCCCATCAGGGCTTCATGGTTCAGACCGAGTTCGTCCGCCAGCGGGCCGAGGTGATCCCCCATGAGCCCGCCATCGAAGCGGTCGTGCCCCGCTTCCACGGGGGTGTGCGTCGTGAAGACCCCCATCGAGGCGATCTCGCGGTGGGCGCTCGCGAAGTCGAGGCCGTCGTTCTTGATCCGCATCCGGATCAGTTCGAGCGACGCGAAGGCGGAATGCCCCTCATTCATGTGAAAGACGCGGGGATGGATCCCGATCGCCGCCAGCGCCTTCACCCCTCCGATCCCCAGGATCATCTCCTGGCGGATCCGGGTCCGCTGGTCACCACCATAGAGGCGGGCGGTGAGCTTCCGATCTTCCTCCGTGTTCTCCGGAACGTTCGTGTCGAGGAGATAGAGAGCAACACGGCCGACGTCGACTCGCCAGACCTGCGCGTAGAGCATGCCGGTGCGGGTCGGGACCTCGACGAGGAGCCGCTCTCCTTCCGGAGTCTTCACCTCCTGCACCGGCAGGTCCGCCGTGTTGGCGAGGTTGTAGGTCTCCTGCTGCCACCCTTCGGCGCTGACCGTCTGGCTGAAATACCCTTCGTAATAAAACAGGCCGACCGCCACGAGCGGCACGCCCAGGTCCGACGCACTCTTGAGGTGGTCTCCCGCGAGCAGTCCCAGGCCGCCCGAGTAGATCTTCAGCGACTCATGCAGGCCGAACTCGGCCGAGAAGTACGCCGCCGGACGGTGTCCGAGCACCCCCGTGTGTGTCGACGCCCACGTATCTTCCGAGCCCATGTATTCCCGCCAGCGGCGGTAGGCCTCGTGAATCCGGGCGTGGAGGACTTCTTCCCGGGCCCGCGTCTCGAGGTGTTCGGGACCGTATTCCTTCAGCAGGACGATCGGGTTGTGCGACAGCTCCGACCACCGGATGGGGTCGATCTGCCGGAAGATGCCGACAACGTCGGGCTGCCAGCTCCACCAGAGATTTCCGGCAAGCTCGACGAGCTTCTCGTGGATCGACTTCTGGGTCGACAGCTTCAAGGTCCGCATCGCAGCGCTCGATTCCTTTGCAGCGGGACGCTTCTCCACTTCCCCAGATCATCCCGGTTGCCATCCGGGCGAGGTCCTGGTGAGAGCCGCGTCCCCTGTCCAAACAATTGTGCCGCCGGATGATAGAACCGAGCGTCCCCCCGGGTCGAGACCAGCCAGGGCTTCGCCCTGGACCCGGGTGGCCGTAGGGACGACGGGTTGCGCAAAGGGCCCTTTGCCGGCGGAACGGGTGCGGAAAGTCCTGCTCTCACTGTTCTTACGAACACGCAACCCTTTTTTCCGGCCTTGCGCTCGCACCGTGCTCCCGTCCGCAGGATCATCCGATCAATCTGTCTTCCCGCCTGCCGCAGTTCCTCCAATCTCATGTCCGAACCGAACCCGGATCGTCCGCCCCGCCGCCCGCGCTACCGGGGGACGCATCCGCGCCAGTTTCATGAGAAGTACAAGGAGCTCCAGCCGGACCGATAC
>JAEYWB010000595.1 GCA_023429275.1 Planctomycetota bacterium | reverse complement strand
CCGTGCGCCTCTCTCCCGAGAGACCTTCAGGCGACACCGGACGGCATCGCGAGATGCCGTCCGCTTTCTTTCCGCTGCGACAGTCAGCGATCCGGAATCGATCGATATGCCGGAGCCTCTCACACCCGCATCTTCTCTACCGCGTTCCTCCAGGGGACCGGGCGGGGAGAAGCTGTTTGCCGGACTCGCCCCCGCCTTTCCGGGCTCAGCCGATCCTCCGCAGACTCCCCGGACGCTTGCGGAGACCGGCCTTCCCGCTTCGACTGTCGAGAAGCTCCTCCTGAAGACGCTCTACGTCCAGGGAGCGGCCGACGCGGAGAGGCTTGCCGATGCCTTGAAACTCCTGCCGGCGATCGTGAACGAGGTCGCGACGCCACTTCTCGGCGGAGGTTCCGGAGCGATCGCGAAAGCGCTCTCCGGCCAGTTCCTCCTGACGGACATCGGCCGCGAGCAGGCTCGCGAATGCCTTGCCGAGAGCCGGTATCTGGGGCCGGCTCCCGTTTCGATCGAGGAGTACGCGAGGCAGTGCCGCCGACAGTCGATCTCGCAGATCGATCTCAACCAGCGGACCATCCGCGAAGCGTTTTCCGACCTGATCTGCGATGCGGACCTGATCGAGTCGGCCACGGCTGCCGTCCTGCTGGGGCATTCCCTCCTGCTGCACGGTCCCCGCGGAAACGGCAAGACCGAGATCGCACGACGGATCGCGAGCGCGGTTCATGAGCAGGGGGGAGTGGTCTTTCAGCCACGGAGCCTGCAGATCGGGCACCAGATCTGGGGAGTCTTCGACCCGCGGACCCACCTGGCGGTGCCGTTCGAGCGGGCCTGCGACCCCCGATGGATCGCGATCCGCCGGCCGATCGTGGCCTGGCCGACTCCGCTCGTGACGCGTGAGTGGTGGCCCGCTTCGGGGACCGGTGCGGTCCTCTTCGTGCCCCCTCACGTCAAAGCCCAGGGAGGGGTGCTGCTGCTCGACGCCCTTTCGATCGAAGCGGCGGAGTCGATCAGGCGGCGATGGCTCTCCATCCTCGAGTCCGGGGGGGACATCATCCCCCTGCCGGACGGGGGGCATGCGACGATCCCCATCGATCCATTGATGATCCTGGCCGCGTCCCCGGAAGCCGCGGACCGATTGCGGCAACTCCCGATCCGGTCGACGATTGAGCTCGGCCCTCCCTCCCAGGAAAGGTTGCGGGCGATCTTTCTTCGGGAGTGCGACCGGCAGAATCTGCCGTACCGCGAACAACTTTTCGACTACGTGTGGCACGGACTCTCCAGCCCGGAAAGTCCGCACAGTTGTCGCGATCCGCGGGATTTGCTGAACGCCGCCCGGCAGATCAGCCGATCTCGTGAAGAGGAGGAGTGTTTTCTCACGCCGGATCTGCTGCGCCGCGCCGCACGTCAGCTCGGCTGGAAACTGCCGACCTCCGCGAGCGACCGGACAGAGCGGCGGTCCGCCTGACGCGGGCTCGCCGGAGTGTCGAGTCACCCGCCAGAGAACGAACCCCGCAGGCAGCCCCGAATGCGATCACGGAAGGTCGACATGCCGATCACTTCTCGAGGATGCTGGACCAGGCTCAGCCTCCTGTGCTGCCTTGCGGCGGGGTGCGCGTCGGGTCGGAACATTGCGGCGAACACGGCGGAGCCAGGCGGGATCCGGAGTCTCTTCACGCCGAAGGTGAGCCAGGCCTCCTACGAAGAAGAGATTGAAGAGGTCCCGGCGAAGCCGAAGGACGAATACCTGCTGCGACTGAAGTTCGCGGAGCTGATGGAAGGGACCGGCAACACCGATCGGGCCGAGCAGCAGTATCGCGAGATCGCCAAAGCCAGGCCCAAGAATGTCGCCGCGATCCTCGGCATCGCCCGGATGGACATCCTCGCGGGACGCTACACCGCGGCCGAGGAAGGGCTCGCACGGGCCGAGCGGCTCACCAAGAACTCGTCGGACGTTGCGGCCACTTACGGCACCCTCTACGTCGCCCAGAAGGACTGGGACAAGGCGATCGAGGCTTACAACAAGGCGGTCCAGAACGAACCGGATGACCACGATTACCGCTATCAGCTGGCCCTGACGCTCGCGCGGGCCGGCAGGCTGGAAGCCTCTTTGCCTCACTTCTCCGCCACGGTCGGAGACGCCGCGGGGCACTACAACATCGCGCTGATTCTCCGCGAGAACGGCGACCTTCCGGGAGCGGAGAAGCATCTTCAGATGGCCCTGCGGAAGCAGCCGAATCTCAAGGAGGCCCGCCAGTGGCTGGCCGAGGTTCGCCGCGAGCAGGGACTGCCGACAGGGACGCCGGCCCCGGCTGCCGCGAACACCGTCATGACGGCCGCCGCTGAAGAAGGGGCGTCGCATCACACGAGTGTGACCTCCGCAGCGGTCGCCGCACCCGCCGCCATGCCCCCCTCCTACCTGCGGCAGGCGGCGCCCGGCGGACACTCTCCATTGACCGCTCAGCAGCGGGAACAGCTGAACAATCAGCTGTAAGGCTCTCTCCTCACGGCCTCCTCACGGTCGCCACGAGTGGCCGCGACCAGTGGCCGCTGTACGACAGCCTGGGAACCACGTTGCGGTTCGACGACTGTCGTCTGCGCCGGATCGATTGCCGGACTCGTGCCGCGATCGAAGCCGTCGCCGATCTCCTCGACCGGCCCTCTCACGCTTCCCTTTCTCCTGGCACTCCTCTCGAATTCCGTTCCTGGTCATTCGGTCTTCCGCAGTCGGGTCGCACGATGTTCGACTCATCGCGACCGGTTGATTGAAGAGGCCGAACGGAGGCTTGGCTCGAGCGGAAAGTGCTCATGGTCGTCTGGGTGTGGGTTGCATGGATCTTCGCCATCGTCTGGCTTCTGAGGACGATTCCAGTCTGGTACGGCCTCCTCTGGCCTCAGGACCTGCGCGATATCGCGCCGGCGGAAGGGGGTGATCTTCCGTCGGTCTCACTGATCGTTCCGGCCCGGGATGAGGCCCGTGCGATCGAGAAGGCCCTGCGGACGATGCTCACGCTCGACTATCCGCGGATGGAGATCATCGCCATCAACGACCGTTCCACGGATGGCACCGGCGCGATCATGGACCGGGTTGCCGCCGAGGATGGCCGTCTCAAGGTCGCGCACGTCGAGACTCTCCCCGCCGGGTGGCTTGGCAAGAATCACGCCGCGCACATCGGCGTGCAGGCGGCCTCAGGAGACTTCCTGCTGCTGACGGATGGCGACATCCTGTTCGATCCGCAGATCCTGCGGCGGGCCATGCGGCTCGTCGACCAGCGGCGACTCGATCATCTCGTCCTGCTTCCGGATCCTCTCGCCGAGACCTTCTGGGAGAAGGTCCTGGTCAACTTCTTCATGGTCATGCTTCTGACCGCCTCGCAGGCGGCATTTGCCCGGTTCTCCTGGGCGAAGAAAGCGTACCTGGGGGTGGGAGCGTTCAACCTCCTCCGGCGGTCCGCTTATGTCGGCATCGGCGGACACGAGCCGCTCCGGATGGAAGTCGCGGACGACGTCTGCCTCGGAAAGCTCATCAAGCAGGGGGGATACCGCCAGGACGTCTTCATCGCGACGGAGTATCTCAAGGTGAAGTGGCAGCACGGCGGCCTCTGGGGGATCGTCCGCGGCCTCGAGAAGAACAGCTTTGCCGCGATGAATTTTTCGGTGGGCCAGGTGCTGTTCGGCTGCACGATGCTGGGACTCGCCCTGATCGTGCCGCCGGTGCTGGCAATCATCGGCCCGACCGAGCTCCGCGTTCCGATGGCCCTGATGGCGATCGCCAACCTGCTGATGTTCGTCATCACCGCCTGGAGAAACCGGACACCGCTCCTGACAGGTGTCCTTCACCCCATCGGCGCGGCGTTGTTCATCCTGACCATCCTGCGGTCAACGGCCATCACGCTTCGCGCAGGAGGCATCCGCTGGCGGGACACCTTCTATCCCCTCGAGGAGCTTCGAAAGGGAAAGGTGCGGTAGCGGATGGCACGAGCATGTGCGGGAAAGTCACCTTTCGCTCCGCGAAAGGGCACTGCGCGAGGTTGGACGTGCGTCGAGCTGAAGCGGCCCGGTGCTCCACCCCGTCCTTTCGCGGAGGGTAAGGCGTCAGGATCGCAAAGCCTCGAGGGTGAGTTCACCCGACTCAGGGCAAATGGCCGACCGCTCTCCGGGCTCCTATGCGGTAGCGTTGCTACAAAGCCGGCCCGGTGGCAGCGGTTTCTTAGAAGCTCTTCCTGATGGTTCACGGCCCTGGCGGACCCCGTCCAGGCAGAGCCAGCCTACCGCGGAGCCGACATCGGGACCGGTTCCACGTCGACGATCTTGGCCGTCGGTTTGGCGAGGTCGAAGAAGAGCGGCTGCGGGGAGGTCGCCGTCGCGATGTTCCCCGCGACGTCGCGGGCCTCGACCCGGATGTAGAGCCGGCGCTGCTGCTCCGCAGCGAGCGTCCAGTCGTACGAGCCGGTGTTGTCGATCCAGCCGCTGATCGGCTCCCAGGGGCCGTTCGGCTGCGCGGCGTAGTAGAGGGCGATCGGCTTGTCGGCGAGGGCCTGGTCGGTCGCCTGCCACTGGATCGTCACCTGGTCGAAGCGGCCACCCTGTCCCTGACGGAGCGGCAGGAGCTTGACGACGGGCGGAGCCATGTCGACCACCACGATGATCGACGGCTCTTCATTCGGCTGCGGAGGATCCGCCGTGAGGCCGACGCCGCTGCGAGCCCGCATCGCGAAGCCGTATGTCCCTTCACGCGGAACCGTCACGGTGAACGGAGAGCGGCGGTCAGGGTCGGTCCCGTAGTTGAACCATTTGCGTCCGCCATCCTCGGTGATGAACAGCTCGATGTCGCCGATCCCCGAGGGGCCTTCGTCTTCAATCTGGTAGCCGATGTTGAAGGTCTTCGAGTAGACCAGCCGCGCTCCCGGAGGGACGGCGGGGAAGCTTCGATTCGCCCCCTCGAGAATGGACGGGGTCGTGGCAGATCCGGTCGAGACCTGCGTCGCCGTCCGGCCGCCGCTGCTCTGACCGATGATCTGCGGGAGACGCTCCCCTTCGTACGGGGTTGAGGCGGTGCGGGGGAGATCGGGGAGCGTGGCGACAGGCTTGCTGAAGTCCGGCCCGCTCCTGCTCGGTGCGGCACGGCCGCTGGTACCGCCGATGCGGACGGCATCTTCGGCCGAGACCGAGTTCCCCGCGCGGTCCTTCACCGATCCGCGGACTTCGACGAGCCCGGAAGTGCTCACGCTCCAGGCGGTCTGTCCCTGTGCGGACGACCGGACCTGGACCGCCTGCCACAGGTCGCTTCCCGGTTCACGGAACTCGAGCGACAGGGAATCGAGATCGATGTTGTCGTCATCCGCCTGCCAGGTCAGCTGGACCTTGCGGGGTGTCGTTTCGCGGATGCGGACTTCGAAGAGCGGTGGGATGTCGTCCACGACGACCTTGAGCCCCGCCTGCAGCTTGCCGCTCGGATGCGGCTGGCCCTGCTGGTCGATCGTTCGAACTGAGAACCAGTACTCCCCGTTTCGCGAGGCTTCGTAGGTGAAGCGTCCGTCTGAGGGAGCGGCGGTCGAAATGTTCGTCCAGGTCCGTCCCTGGTCGGTCGAGACGTGCAGTTCGATTTCGACGGCGCCGAGGCGGCGCATTTCGTCCTGGTCGAACTGGAACGGAATCCGGAACTTGTGGTTCCTGGTGAAGACCGGGTCGGCCGCACGGACAAAGGCGGCGCCGAAGCAGATGATTGAGAGGGAGATGAGCGTCCGCAGTCCCCACCTGCTGGTGCGTCGCCGCAGGCGCTTGCTGAACTTGCTCAGCTTCTGGGGAATGCGGGACATTGAGGGACGCTCTCCATAGCGTTCTGCGGATCGGCCAAAACAGCCGAACTCCTTGCGCAGCCTCATGCTGGCGTTCAGGTCTATCGAAACCCCGCCTCAGCCGACTTGAGCAAAACCAGGGCCGTCCCCCGGACACACATGGCCGAGCCTCGTTGGAATGCGCAAAGTGAACCCGATCGGCAAGGACGGTGTTCGACCTGCGGGTTTACGGGGACTGGACGGGTGATCGCCCACGCAGGAGCCAGGCGACCCCGAAGCAGACTCCGAACACGAACACGATCCACGCGGGCCAGAAGGTCTGGAGGACGTCGGCGAGCTGGATTCGCCAGAGCAACGATGGGGGGACCTCCAGCCCAAAATCCGCCATCGTGGCCCCCGATTCCAGGGACTGTTCGGCCTCGGCCAGAGTCCTGGCATTGGACGTGGACGGATCAGCCCCTGCAAGGGCTCCTCGCATCGTGGCCTGGACAGCCCGACGCGTCTGCCAGCAGAACGCGGCTCCCCCCGCCAGGAGAATGAGCGCTGCGGCGGAAGCGATCCAGTATCGAATTGACATGAAGCGAAGCTCCTTGTCGGGACCAGGATCGAGTCGAGCGGTTCGCCCGCTCCGCGCGGAGTCAGGCCGGTGGGCTCGGCGCGACGGGAGTCTGTTCTGCCGGATCCTCGACCTCTTCGACCCACTCCCCGCGGAGAATCGTGTCGATCACATGCTGCGGGTCCTTCACCGGTTGAGGGACGAATCCCCGCGCGGAGACCCGTCCCATCCGGTCGATCAGGAACGCTCCGGTCTTGAGTGTCTCTGTCCGGCTATCTCGCAGGCCCCAGGCGACGTGGGCCGGAGTCGGCAGCAGGCCGTTGGGATCGACATCCATGAGGACCGGGAACGGAAACTTTCGGCCTGACAGCTCTTCCGATTTCTGGACGGTGAACGGCGAGGCGACGCTGATTGCGATCGGCTGGACCCCCGCGGCCTTGAGCTTGTCGTAGTCGTCCCGAAGCCGCGCCACGACAGGGTCGGCGTGGGCCGGAAGGTTCCCATCGAAGAAGACCAGAATCAGCTTCGTCCGGCCGAGATACCCCTGAAGCTTGGTGAGATGCCGATGCTGGTCGGTCAGCATGAAGCCGTAGTTCTGGGCCATCACCATCGTCGGCGCCGATGTGCCGCTGACGGTCTGTCGTCCATCGATTTGCATCCGCCAGACGACGAGGCCCGTGATAACAGCCGCGGCGAAGGGGAGAATGAGGACCCGGTACTTCCGCAAAGGGGACGGGCGGAACGAAACAGGCACGGACGACGAAGGATTCGGAGCGTTCAAAGTCGAGGCCATCGGCGGCTGTCGGGGGTTCGCAAGGAAGAGCTGGTGAACGGATGGAGGGAGTGGTCAGCTCTTCCACCGGGTCATTCTACGGCCCGCCGGAGCCCGTCGCTCTCCCGAGCGGTCAGTTCCCCTCTTTCCGGGAAATGAGACGTGATCGATAGAGATCGAGAGTCTTGAACTTCCAGACGATTTCCCACGGCTCGAAATGCGTCCCCGAGGGATCAATCCGCAGGAGCCCGTCGCGGAGCGTCGTCTCGGGGGGCTGGCCCGCTCTCGCGATCAGCCAGAGTGTCTCGCCGGAGAGCGGTTCGCCATTGACCGGCCAGTCGAGATTGCGTCGGCCGAGGTAGAAGAGAGCCGGGAGGTCGCAGGGGAGGGGAGCGAGGATCCGATTCGCAGTGGGCGGTTCTTTTGCGGCTTCTTCGGCGAGGCGCTGTATGACTTGGGGAACGGAGACAAAGTTCCTCCGCTCGGACGGGAAGAAGATCACGGGCCAGATCGCCGCGAGCGTGACGATTCCTCCGACGAGGAACGCCGCGCTCAGCCCCGCCAGTACCCCTTCAGGAGGGGTGTAGCCCCCCCAGCCCCGGCGTGCGCGGAGGATCGACCTCCGGGAAATCTGGTACCCGATGCCGAATCCGTGTGCCGCGAGGAGCGCCACCCACGGCATGAGCCACATGAACGTTCGCGGGGGGGGATGATGCCCCCGCGCCGCGTTCACGAGGAACATCACCAGGAACGGGGCGATCCACTGGAAGAACTCCCCGCGCCGGCCGAAGCCGATCAGGGCGACCACACCGAGCAGGCACCCGAGGGCCCAGGCCAGGGGGGGCAGAAACCCGTCGGTCCACCACTCCCACGCGATCGTCCAGTCCTGGGCATAAGCGGCCAACCCCCCCTGGGCGACATCACCGATGACCGGATCCCGGAAGAGCTGCCAGCCCCGGATGATGTAACCGGGGGCGTAGAGCGACAGAACAGGGAGAAGCGTCGCGCCTCCGAGCAGGAGCATCTGCCCGAAGCGCTGCGCTGTGCGCCGCCAGGACTCGGGGTCTCGCCGAACCAGGGGGATCGCGACGAACCACAACGTCGCGCCGACAATCGGGAAGGCCATCAGGATCAGAGCCCACATGCCCAGCATCACCGCCAGGCCGGCGATGACCCAACTCCGCGCGGAGTTCCCCTCTTCGCGGTCGATCCGGCGGAGGGCGTCATCCAGAAGGACGGCCGCGAGCGCGATGTAGGAGTAGCCGCGAGCGTCGACCGAGTAGCTGATCATCAGCGGTGCGACCGCGACGAGTGCGGTCGTCACAAGCGCGATCGGCCCGCCCGACTGGCGACGGATCCAGAAATAGATTGCCGGCATCAGCGCAAGACCGCAGCAGAGAACAGGCAGTCGCAGCGCCCACTCCTGTGGTCCGAAGAGCCGCGACGTGACGAACATTCCCAGGGTGTTCAGGAGATGATTGTTCGCGCTGTTGTGCTCTCCGATCGCCTCGATGAGCGAATGTCGCGCAAAGCTTCGATAGCTGTATGCCTCGTCGTACGCCATCGGCTGGTCGAGGAGCGCCAGGCGAAGTCCCGTCCCGACCAGCAGGACGATTCCGAGGGACCACCACTCGCCGGGAAAGGAGCGAGAGTCGGCCTGCTCGATATCGAGCTTCGGAGCGGGCCATCCGAGATCGGTCAGGAACGCCTCGAGAGTCGATCGCCTCCAGAGCGAGAGAACTCCCGCAGCGACCCCTCCCGCACCGAAGAGGAGGCAGATGTGCCGGTAGCGGACGAACCGTTCCGGCGTCACGTCGTCCGAGCGGCGGAGGTGGGACGCCCACTGCTGGAGCGTCCCGAGCGGGACGGAGGCCAGCAATAAAGCGACGATCCCGGCCGCCAGCATGGCCAGCACAAGCCCGAGAGAAAGCAGTCGAGGACGTGGCCGGGGGATCATGCCTCGGAACTTACCTGACCCGCTCCGGCAGATTCCAGCAGACTCCTGAGCCTGACGCGGGAATGACGAACGTCTACTCTGCCGAGAGAACGAAATCGCGAGGGAGATTTGTCATGACTGTGGCTCGAATCGGGATCGTCACCGTCTCCGACCGCGCGAGCCGTGGCGAGTACGAGGACCGCGGCGGCCCGGCGATCCGGGGGTATTTTGAAGAGGTGCTGACCTCTCCGTGGGAGGCGGTCGCGCGTGTCATCCCCGATGACCGCTCCGGGATCGAAGCCACGCTGAAGTCGCTTGCGGACCAGGACAATTGCTGCCTGATCGTCACGACGGGAGGGACCGGCCCGGCCGTGCGGGACGTCACCCCGGAAGCGACCGAGGCGGTTTGCGGGAAGATGATGCCGGGCTTCGGCGAACTGATGCGGAAGGTCTCGCTCGAGAAAGTGCCAACGGCAATCCTCTCGCGGCAGACGGCGGGGATCTGTGGCAGGTCGCTGATCATCAACCTGCCGGGACAGCCGAAGGCGATTGCGGAATGCCTTGATGCTGTCATGCCTGCGGTCCCTTATTGCATCGACCTGCTCGAAGGGCCGTATCTCGAAACGAACGAGGCCCGCGTCCGGGCGTTCCGGCCGAAGAAGTCTTCGTAGAGCTCCTCCTCAGTTCATTCGAGAGCTGCGACCCGCGCTGCCACCCCGACGGAAGGCAGAACGGCACGACCAAAGGGCACTCAGAGCAGCGCCAAGGCATATGCCAGAGAGTTCAGCCGTGTCTCGACGGAATCGGCTCGCGACATGAACACCACCGGTGCGGATGTTCCGCAGAGGATCCCTCCGAACCGGCAGTCCGCGGTGTACATGATTCCTTTGACGGTCAGGTTTGCCGCGAGCAGGTTCGGGAAGAGCATCGCATCCGCCCGGCCGGTGACCGTCCCTTCGATCCCTTTCCGCTCCCCAGCCTCGCTGGCATATGCCAGGTCGAAAGAGAGTGGCCCCTGAACCTCGCAGGGGCCGAACTCTCCAGTCGTCGCGCGGCGGGAGAGCTCGACCGCCTCGTGTGTGTCGGGCAGGGCGTCGGTCGGCTTCTCGGTGGCCGACATGACCGCAACCCGAGGACTCTCGACCCCCAGGCTCCGGGCGGTCGTGAGAAGACTCCGCAGCAGGTCTGCCTTCTGGTCGAGCGTCGGTGCGATCAGGACACCCGTGTCGGCCATCAGGAAGCTGCGGTCGTCGCGGACAATCTCCATCAGAACGATCTGGGCGATTGCGCGCCCGGTTCTCAGGCCACGTTCGCGGTCGAGAATGCCCTTCATGAGTGAGGGGGTCGGGATCTGGCCTTTCATCAGCACCGCCGCCTGTCCCGAGCGAATGCAGGCGACCGCGCGGTGGGCGGAATCCCGTTCGTCTTCGAGGAGTTCGAAACCCTCCAGAGAAGTTCCTTCGGACTCGGCCGTTCGTTCGATGTCGGCGACCGGGCCCGTCAGGATCGGCTGAACCCAGCCCCGTTCGAGGGCCGTCGAGAGCGCGGCGATCACGGTCGGGTCTGCGCCACCGGCCGCAACAACAGGTACGGGACTCGGCCGCTTGTCGGCCAGCCGGGCAAGCTGATCAAAGCCTGGAAGCGACATGGTGAGATCCAAAGTCACGCGGCACTCCGTGCCGGTTGCCTGTGCGGCGTCCGTAAGAAGGAAGGCTTCCTGCTTCCCTGGGTGTCCATTCGCAGCACGGGGTGCTGCGGTACTATGGAGCCCAGCGGGGCGGGCGCTTCTCCAGGAAGGCTCGCACTCCCTCGCGGGCGTCGGGATGGGCCATGTTCGCCGCCATGACCTCAACGGCGCGGTCGTATGCCGCGGGCTCGTCGAGGTGAAGCAGGTCGTAGAACGCCGCCTTTCCAAAGCGAATCGTCGCAGGACTTGAGGCGACGATGGCTTCGGTCATCTCGGCAATCGCCTGGTCGAGTTCCCCGGTCGGAACGACGCGGTTCACCAGTCCCGCCGCGAGAGCCTGCGCGGCGGTGATCGGCTTTCCTGTCAAAAGCATCTCCATCGCCAGCTTGGGGGCGATCGAGCGAACGAGCGGAACCATCGGTGTCGTGCAGAACAGGCCGATCCTGACCCCTGGAGTCGCGAACAGGGCTTCTTCGGCAGCCACCGCCAGGTCGCAGGTGGCCGCCAGCTGACATCCCGCGGCGGTCGCCAATCCCTGGACCCGGGCGATCACGGGCTGCGGCAGGCTGCGGATCCGCTGCATCATGGCGGAGCACTCGGCAAACAGGATCCGGGCGTCGCCGTCCGACATCTCCCGGATTTCTGCGAGATCGTGTCCCGAGCTGAACACGGTCCCTGCGGCCGCGAGGACGACGACGCGGGCCTCGGGATCGACAGCGGCCCGCTGCAGGGCCGCATCGAGCGTGGCAATGAGCCCTCGGGAGAGAGCATTGCGCCGCTCCGGGCGGTTGAGCGTCAGACGCAGGACACCGCCGTCACGCTGCTCGAGGAGCTCGGACATTTTGGTCTCCGACGTGGGAGGGCCACTGACCCGATTATACGGCTTTTCGAGAAGCCGTTGAGGGCGTCACCCCGGCGGAGCGCCTCCCGACGGCATCACGGCGAAAGGAGCCGTGGCCCGGTCCGGCCGGACGTGCGACCTTTGCCCAGCCCGTCGTCCCTGCGGCCACCCCGGTCCGGCGGGACGCTGGCGCATAAAAAAAGGCCCGGCAGAGAGGGCTGCCGGGCCAGAAGATGACCCCACGGGGATTCGAACCCCGGTACTCAGACTGAAAATCTGATGTCCTGGGCCTCTAGACGATGGGGCCGTCACGGTCATAAGTTAGTCGCTCGCAGTCGGCTGTCAACGACGCTGGCACACGGTTTCCGGAGCGGAACCGGAACGGTGCCGATGGTGCTGATCCGACCGGCCGCGACTGCTTGCAGACATCGTCTCAGAAGAGTCGGTTCGGACCGATCCGTGCAGAGAGCCCTTCTGTTAGGATTTCTGATGAAACACACATCCTGGATAACAACGAGCAGTCTATGCGGGTCGCACTGGCGCAACTGAATCCGACGGTGGGCGATCTCAAGGGCAATGCCGCCAAACTGTTGCGTGCAGTCGAGCAGGTCGCATCACAGGATGTCGATCTGCTGGTCACGCCCGAACTCTTCATCAGCGGGTATCCGCCGAAGGACCTCCTGCTGCGGGGGGATTTCGCCCGGCAGTGTGACGAGCTGGTCGGGGAGCTTGCAGCGCAACTCGCCAGCGGACCAGCGGTGCTCGTCGGTCACCCGACAGCCCGCAATCTTCCCCCAGGGCGTCTTGCCAATGCCGCCAGTCTCCTCACGGGAGGGGCGATCGCCCGGACTGTGGAGAAGATGCTTCTGCCGAACTACGACGTCTTCGACGAGCGACGGTATTTTCGTCCCGCGGCGAAGGTTTCCCCGATCGAATTCGACGGCTGGCGGCTGGGAGTTCATATCTGCGAGGACGCCTGGTGGAAGGAGCCCGAGACAGCGTACCACGTTGAGCCGCATCCCTATCCGGACCCGATCGAGGAGCTCGCCGCGCAGCGGGTCGACGCCTTCATCAACCTCTCGGCCAGTCCGTTCGAGGTCGGTAAACCGGCCAGGCGGCATCGGCTCCTGTCGCGGCATGTGGCGCGGCACCGGCACCCCTTCCTGTTCGTCAACCAGGTCGGCGGGAACGACGACCTGGTGTTTGACGGCAACAGCGTCGTCCTGAACGACAGTGGCGGGCTTGCCTGGCAGGGAAAGGGGTTCGAGGAGGATCTGGCTATTGTCGACCTCGACGAACTGGCCGAGTCGCATCCACTCCGTTCCGATTGCCGGGAAGGGACGATCCTCGACGCCCTCGTGCTCGGGCTGCGGGATTACATGCACAAATGCGGCTTCCAGGACTGTGTCCTCGGCCTCTCCGGCGGGATCGACAGCGCCCTGGCTTGCTACATCGCGGCCAAGGCAGCCGGGCCGGAGCACGTCCACGGCCTCCTGATGCCAAGCCGGTACAGCAGCCAGCACAGCATCGACGACGCCATGGCGCTTGCGAAATCGCTGGGGGTCGATGCGCAGATCGTTCCGATCGACACCGTCCACCGGTCGTATGAAACGGCTCCGCTGATCGGCCCCGACCTCGCCTCACAGCCGCAGGGCCTCGCGGATCAGAACCTGCAGGCCCGCATCCGCGGGGCGATGGTCATGACCCGCAGCAACCGCTATGGCTGGCTCGCGCTCGCGACCGGCAACAAGAGCGAACTGGCGGTCGGCTACTGCACGCTCTACGGAGACATGTGCGGCGGCTTCGCGGTGCTGAGTGACCTTTTGAAGCGGGACGTCTACGCCGTCTCACGGTACGTCAACCAGCGGGAAGGCCGGGAGGTCATTCCCAGGAGCACCATCGAAAAGGCGCCGAGCGCGGAGCTCGCCCCGAACCAGTTCGACCAGGATACCCTTCCGCCGTACCCGATCCTCGATGGA
>JAEYWB010000510.1 GCA_023429275.1 Planctomycetota bacterium | reverse complement strand
ATCCAGGCCCGATGGACCGGGCTGGAGGAACGAATGGCCCTTTGGGCCGGAAGAGACACGATCAGGCCACAGCACTCAAAACCTCAGCAAATACTGCGGCTTGCCACCTTCAAAGGGCTGCCCTTATAGGCCGTCCCATTCGGCTCCGCGATGTTTCGAGGCCATGGAATGAGCTCAGGGCGGGATGTGACGTTGTTTTAGGGAGCGATCGACCGGCTGAAGGGGCTCGCAGGCCGTCTCAGGCGGCATTGCCGATGGCACATCTTCGGCCAGCACGCGCTGTCGGACTCCAGCTTCACACCTGGGGGCCATCCTACCGGGCCGGCAACTTGTGACCTCGCGGGATGGAATGCTCATTGCTCACGTCCGCGTGGTGGCGGAGTATTCCGTGAGACATCCGCCCGCAGCCACCGTCGGGTCCGCAATGTCGCTCGCAACTTACCGGCAGAAGAGAGACTTTCAGAAGACGCAGGAGCCGAAAGGGGGGGCCCCGAAGCGTAAGGCTGCCGGTTTGCAGTTCGTCATCCAGAAACATGACGCAAGCCATCTTCATTACGACTTCCGGCTCGAAATGGACGGCGTCCTCAAGAGCTGGGCGGTGCCGCAAGGACCCTGCCTCGATCCCTCCCAGCGGCGTCTCGCCGTCATGGTCGAGGATCATCCGATCGAATACGGCGGATTCGAAGGGATTATTCCTCCAGGTCAGTATGGGGGCGGGACGGTCATCCTCTGGGATCGAGGGACCTGGGAACCGCTGAGACAGGGTGATCCCCTGGCGGGACTCAAGGCGGGAAAGCTGAAGTTCACGCTGGACGGGGAGAAGCTCCAGGGGGGATGGACGCTGGTCCGGATGCGCCCCAAAGGGAACGAGAAGCGGGAGAACTGGCTGCTCATCAAGGAGCGGGATGAATTCGCGATCCCCCTTCGGGACGGGGACATCCTCGAGCAGGCGCCGGCGAGCGTCGAGAGTGGCCGGACGATCGCCGAAATGGCCGCCGACCCTTCTGGAAAATGGAACTCGCGGGATTCGGGAGCCCGGAAGCCTGCAAAGTCGAAAGCGGCGGCAAGAAAGGCAAAGGGATCGGGCCGCGGGGCCAGGACCGCGACGTCCCGGCCGTGGCCGAAGAAGATCAATCCCCAACTCGCGACGCTGGCGAGCGAGATTCCGGACGGACCGGAGTGGATTCACGAGATCAAACTCGACGGGTATCGCCTGCTCGCCTGGATTCGCGACGGCTCCGTCACCCTCAAGACCCGCAACGACAAGGACTGGACGCACCGCTTCCCGGACCTGGCCAGGACTCTCTCGGCCCTGCCGGTCCAGGAGGCGATTCTCGACGGCGAGGCGGTCGTCTTCACCTCCAACGGATCAACGAGCTTCCAGGAGCTTCAGGAGGCTCTTAGCGCAGGGGACACTTCCGCGACGCGGTACTGTGCCTTCGATCTCCTCTGGTTGAACGGGGAGGACCTGCGGGATCTCCCTCTCGAGCAGCGAAAGGCCAGGCTGGCCAGGATCGTCCCACCGTCGTCGCGGGGGATGGTGCTCTTCAGCGAAGACATCGCCGAAGGGGGCCGCGAGCTTTTCGAACGGGCGAAGAAGCTCAAGCTCGAAGGAATCGTGTCGAAGAGGCGATCGGAACCTTATCGATCGGGACGGGGGACCGACTGGATCAAGGTGAAGACGGCCCTTCGGGAGGAATTCGTCGTCGGCGGATTCACGGAGTCGACCGCCGCCCGGCGAGGTATCGGTGCGATCCTGATCGGCTACTTCGAGAAGGGGACGTTCCGGTATGCCGGGAAGGTCGGGACCGGGTTTACCGATGCCACGAACGCCCAGCTGCGCGAACGCCTGACCGCGCGGGAGATCGACGACTCCCCCTTTGCAGGACCGGTCCCCGGAGGGAGCCGGACCCACTGGGTTCAGCCCGAGGTGGCCGTGCAGATCTCGTTCTCCAACTGGACGCGTGACGGCCGCCTTCGCCATCCGGTCTTTCAGGGAGTCCGCGACGACAAGTCCGGCGAGGGAGAGGCGAAACAGATCGTCCGCGATCGGCCGCTCTCGTCGGCGAAGGCGAAGCGAAAGGGGAGAGCAAAGGAGGAGAGCGTGAAGAAGACGACGTCCCGCGGCGGACGCGCACCGGCGAAACGCCGTCCGCGCGCTGCGAAACCGCGAACAACCTCGAAGCCCCTCGCGCCGAAGAAGTTCGACCCCGGGCGGCTGACGAACGAACAGGTTCAGGAACTGGAGCAGGTTCGCCTGACGCATCCTGAGCGGATCGTCTTTCCCTCGGAAGGGATCACCAAGCGGGATCTGGTCGAGTACTATGCCGAGATCGGCCCCTGGATGCTGCCGCACGTCGAGAACCGGCCGCTCAGTGTACTCCGCTGCCCCGAAGGGGAGGGGCAGACCTGCTTCTACCAGAAGCATGCCGGCCCGGGGATGCCTGCGGCCATCCGCTCGATCAACATCCGCGAGAAGGAGAAGGACGAGCCGTACCTCTTCATCGACAGTCTCGCGGGGCTCCTGTCGCTGGTGCAGATGGGGATTCTCGAGGTCCACCCGTGGGGATCGAGGTGCGACGATATCGAGAAGCCCGACCAGTTGGTCTTCGACCTCGACCCTGATCCCTCGGTGCAGTGGCCGCGGGTGATCGCCGGCGCAAAGGAACTCCGCGACCGGTTGTCGACGATCGGACTCGAGACGTTCCTCAAGACCACTGGAGGGAAGGGGCTGCATGTCGTGGTCCCGCTCACCCGCCGGGGGGACTGGCCGGAGATCAAGGCGTTCTCGCGGGCGATCGTCTCGCTGATGGAGCACGATTCGCCAGAGCTGTATACGACAACGATGCGCAAGGCCGCCCGGACCGGAAAGATCTTTCTCGATTACCTTCGGAACGACCGTGGAGCGACCGCCGTCGCTCCGTATTCGACCCGGGCCCGGGAAGGGGCCCCGGTGGCGATGCCGCTCGACTGGGATTCGCTGACTCCATCCGTCCGGTCGGATCACTTCCGTGTCGGCAACGCGATCGCGCATGTCGGCCGACGAAAGCGCGACCCCTGGGAGGAATTCCGCTCCGTCCGGCAGTCAATCACCGCCGTCATGCGGAAGAAGGTCGGGATGGGCCGGTAGAGGCGCGTCGGATGGCGGCGACCGCCGGGATGGCATCAAGTGCAGCAGCACCCTGGGTGAGGCAAGCCGTGGCCGATGCGACTGTTCAGAGTGATTCGAACCTCCACGGGGAGTCGCCCGAGTCGGCCCCTGTCGTACTGCTGCTGATCGACGTGATCAACGACTTCGATTTCCCCGGGTCGGACCAGCTTCTGCGTGATGCGGTCCCGATGGCGAAGCGGATCGCGGATCTCAAGGGACGTGCCCGGGAGCAGGGAATCCCGGTGATCTACGTGAACGACAACTTCGGGCGCTGGCGGTCCGACTTCCGGTCGACCGTCGAGCACTGCCAGCGTCCGCAGAGCGCCGGCCGCGAGATTGCCCGGCTTCTGCAGCCGGAGCCGGACGACTACTTCGTTCTCAAGCCGCGGCATTCCGGCTTCTATTCGACAACGCTCGAAATCCTGCTTCGCGATATGGGGACAAAGAGACTCATCCTGACGGGGGTCGCCGGAGACATTTGCGTCCTGTTCACGGCGAACGACGCCTACATGCGCGACTTTCGGATTCTCGTCCCGGAGGATTGCATCGCCTCGAACACGGAAGAGAAGAACCGGGCCGCGCTCGAACAGATGAAGACGGCCCTGAAAGCGGACATTCGGCCGTCGACCGAACTGAAGTGGGAAGAGATCGCAGGGAGTGCGCCGCACGAACCACGGAACTAGGCGTTGGCGGCAGTCGTCCCCTCCTCCCGGTCTTCCCTGATCGAGTGGGCCTTGTCGGCGAGCTTCCGATATTCCTTCCGGATCCGCTCCAGTTCCGCGTCGTCGCACTCCTCGAGGTCGATGATGTCGTTGCGGGCGGACTTCACGGCGCGAAGAAGCTCGTCGAGCTTGAGGTGCAGCGCCATGGTGTCACGGTTCTGGCTGTTCTGGATCAGGAACACCATCAGGAACGTGACGATCGTCGTCCCCGTGTTGATGACAAGCTGCCAGGTGTCGCTGAAGCCGAACAGCGGTCCGCTGATTCCCCAGACGAGGACGATGCCGAGCGCGCCCGCAAATGCAGATGGCCGCCCTGCATGACTCGATGTCGTTTGCGCAAGGCGGCCGAACCAGGATTTTCGAGAATGATGATCTACCTCAGCCGGCTGAACTCCCGGGCGGTCCGCATCGGCTAACTCCGCCCCGTCATTCTTCTGACTGGATGAGCTCACCATGGGCGCACTCCTGGGAGACTTCTGAAATCCCCGGACGTTGCCGGAGAGTCAGACGTGGAGGGCCGCGGCGTCGGCAGCCGTCGGCGAAACTTCAGCCGGTCGGGTGATGAACCACGACAGGGCGTTCATCACGCTCCATCGTGTCAACGGCCGCTCCACGATGCATTGCCGGGCCGGGAGACCAAACCGCCGGGACAGCTCGTGCCCCGGGCCTTTCCCGACGACGATCAGATAGGGGGTCGAGGCATGGGCCTGGAACGCCTTGAGCTGCTCGACGATCTCGGTCGTCAGGCACCCGGCGTAGTCCTCCTCGACGACGACCACCTCCGCTGCCATGCCGAGAATCGTCGCCCCCGCCGCCGTGCGGCTGCAATCGGCAGCCTGTACGGCGAAACCGCTGCGCTCGAGTGCCTCGACGCAGGTTTTCAGGGTCTCGCTCTCTCGGACACAGATCAGGGCTGTCGGCTTCGTCATCCCCATCGCTGATTCCTCTCTCACTCCTCTGGACGGCATCGGGGCAGGCTGGGTGCTCTGCCATCAGTCGTTGATTGGTTCTGAATCGTCGTCTGCCGTCGTGACGACGTCCTGACCGCGATTTCGGGTCAGGGCAAACGGAATACCGGTCTGCTCCAGATTGACACAGTTCGGCTTCCCGCGGTTCGAGAGGAATCCCCTCGGCTTTCTGGATCGACACATCAGAGGGGGCCCATTTCGCCCGAAGACATTTGTGCCACTGGCGTTCCATTTGCTTCACCCTCGCCTGCCCGACCAGGAAAAGTCGGGGGAGAGCCATCTTCGAAGAGACGGAACAATGGCGACGAAATCGAAAGGCAAGCGATCGACCTCCTCCGGCCGGAGCTCCCGGCGGCGTGCCAGCCGGGCAAGCTGGCGGGGGGCGCTCCAGTTCGGACTCGTGACCTTCCCGGTTGAGGCCTTTAATGCCCACGAGACGTCGGAGGACCACGTTGCGTTCCACCAGCTCCACCGGGAGTGTCACAGCCGCATCCGCTACCAGAAGGTCTGCCCGATTCACGGGGAGGTCGACCCGCAGGAGATCGTCAGCGGCTATGAGTACAGCAAGGGGCGGTATGTGGAGGTCGAGCCGGACGAACTGGACGCCCTCCGCACCTCCGGTGAGCGAAGCCTGACGCTCGACGCGTTCGTCGATCCCGCGGATGTCGATGTGGTCCAGTTCGATGGCCGCAATTACTTCCTCTCTCCGGCCGGGGACGCCGCCCGGGAGCCGTACACGATCTTCCTCAAGGCCCTGCAGGCGAGCGGCCAGTGGGGAGTCGGTCAGGTCGTCTGGTCAGGACGCGAGCAACTGGCAGTTGTTCGACCGTATGACGACGTCCTGCATATGGCGATGCTGAACTACGTCCGCGAGATCCGAGATCCCGCGGCCACGGTCGGTGCCTTGTTGAACCTTCGCGCCAGCGACAAGAAGGTCCGGCTGGCGGAGCAGCTCATCGAAGCCTGGACCGAGGACTCTTTCGACCTCTCGGACTACAAGGACACCTACCAGGCGAAAGTCCGCGAGATTATCGACGACAAGGTGGCGGGGAAGGAGACCGTGGTCCCCGAGGAGGAGGAAGAACCCGAGGTCATCAACCTCATGGACGCCCTTCGCAAGAGCCTCGGTCGCTCGCCGCGACGCTCCCGCCAGGCTCCTCAGCGAGCGGGACGCAAGACACGGACGTCCGCCCGCCACAGCCATTCGGGGACGACCAGAAAGAAGTCGGCATCGTAGCCGGGCCGCTCTGCAGAATGCGTGAACGGATTCGGCGATGGCCTGTCACCATCGAATCTTCGCCGGGAGATCGATTGTTGCCCGCTCATCTGCGGAGCGAGATGGCTACTGGGGGCCTGCCTCGCGGATGCGGAACGTCAGGTTGAGGAACCGGATGAAACGTTGCCACAGCGTCATCCGGCCGACCTCGATCCTCGCCTCACCGGTCCCTTTGGCGACGAGGGTCTGCGGGGACGATGGGATCGTGATGCGGACTTCGTACAGAACGTCGCGTGGCGTTACGGCCGATCGGCCGACGTGCGTCCCGGCCTGTTGAGCCGCCGGTTGTCCTGCGAGTTGATGACGAAGCACAAGTTCCGGGGGAATCGACTCGACGTTTCGGGCCGCTACCTCGGCGACGGTCCCTTCCAGGACGTCTCCACCGACCTGCGCCGTCCTGATCCGGGCCGACTGGCCGACACGGACGAACGGCAGATCGGACTGCTCCACGAACGCCCGGGCTTCAAAGCGTTCGGACGGAGCGACCTCCGCAAGCGGCGTCCCCGCGGGAACCCAGGTGCCGCGGAGCCGCGGGTCTCCCCAGTTGGCGTGCCGGAGCGAACGCTCTTCGGACAGGGCCGCTCCGGACTGGCCAATCGGGAGCGGAACCCATCGTCCTGCGATCGGAGAGAGAAGCCTCAGCCGCCCGGCCTCGGAGCGCCGACTCCGGAGCCGCTCCCGCTGGTCGAGCAGCGAGGACTCGATCGCTGCAAGTTGAGCCGACAGGTGCGGTTCCGCCACGACCCGCCGGGAGAGGCTTTCGCGAGTCTTCTCCTGCTTCTCGACCGCCCCTTCCAGCCTCAGGATCTCGAGTTCGAGGTCGGGATTCGAAAGCAGGACGAGCGGGTCTCCGGTCGAGACTGCACCAAGCTCGGCGGTTGTTTCGAGGAATCCCGGAGTGACCGCGAAAACCGTGCGGGCTTCTGCCCGGGCGAGGATGGCTGGCCCCAGGACGGTGTGACGGACGGGCCACGTCGCGAGCAGCCAGCCGAGGCCACCGACGAGAACGAGCCCGAAGAGGAATCTCGGCGTCCGCACGTCTCCTCCGCGTCTCCAGGCCTGAATCCGGGCCATCCCCTGACCGATCGTGGCC
>JAEYWB010000488.1 GCA_023429275.1 Planctomycetota bacterium | reverse complement strand
ATCCCCATCCCACCCTGCCAGAGCTTGTCGAGGATGACATAGTTGCCGAGGACGAGCGCCTTTCCCTTCCCCGCGTAAAGCTGCTGCGCCTGGAAGGCGGTGAGCTTCTTCTGACGGACGAGCTCTCGGGCAAAGTCTTCCGCAGTCGTCGCGGTCGAACTGCCACGGCAGGCGGCGACCTCATCGGCCGACAGCAGTCCGCTGCCGACGATCTGCTGACAGAAGTGATCCAGCGACTCCGCCATGCCACGTCGCCTCTCTCTCACCCGCAGACGAACCAACCTCACAGCAATGAAACCCGCTCGCTATTGAGGAATCACACCCGCCGACGCCACGAAGTGCAAGCCCCGGGGCCGTTTGGCGGATCTCCCGACACAGCCCCGGCGATGGTCCGCCCCGCCGGTCACTGCCCGACTCCCCTCTTGTGGACCGGCAGACTCTGCGGAACTCCTCTTTCCGCGTTCGGCAGATTCCGCTAGAAGACCGCTCCCATCGGGCGAATCCGCCCTTCGGCAGAGAACTCTGCCTCCACAACAGCCCCTCCTGACAGTCCCCGGCGGCAGTCCTTGCCGTTCGGAAATCCCCACCTCATCAACGTCGTGCCCTGTTTCTCCTGATTCCCAGGTTCAGCACGTCAGTCGCTGGACGCTCGCCCACGGTTCGAACCGGACGCTAGCGTCTTCCCGCTGATGGCTCAGCCCGTTTCTCAGGTCGACACGGCACTCGTCCCCTCCCCACATCCTATTGGCCTGCGACGCCCCGCTCCGCGGAGTGCGACGCCCGACGGAGCGCGACATGCCGGATTCCCCCGCCAGTCCCGCTCCTGATCCGTCGCCGCAGTCCTCCAGTCCGTCGTCGTCCGCCTCGCCGGCTCCGCGCAAGCATGTCCACATTCCGGTTCTGCTTCAGGAGGTCCTGACCTCTCTCGAATTGCGACCGGGACTGACGGTCGTCGACGGGACCGTCGGAGCCGCGGGGCACAGCCGCAAGATCCTCGAGAAGATCCGGCCCGGCGGCACGCTGATCGGACTCGACCGCGACTCCCTGATGCTCGGGTTCGCGGCGCAGTTCGTCGGAGGCGAGCAGGTCTACCTCCTCCAGCGAAGTTACTCCGAACTCCCCGAAGTCCTGAAGCTGCTGCAGATCCGCCAGGTCGACCGGATCCTGGTCGACCTCGGTCTTTCGTCCGACCAGCTCGCTGACCGCCAGCGGGGGTTCGGTATCCAGGCTGGGGGACCGCTCGACCTGCGATTCGACACGCGGCAGGGAATCCCCGCCGCCGAGTACCTCCAGACCGTTTCGGCGAAGGACCTTTCGGAAGTCTTCCGCGAGTACGGCGAAGAGCCGCTCGCGGAGAAGATCGCGAATGCGATCGTCGACCGCCGGCGTTCCGCCCCGGTGGCGACGTCGGAAGACCTCGCGGAGCTCGTGCAGAGGATCAAAGGCGGCCGCGGCGACATCCACGCGGCGACGCAGGTCTTTCAGGCCCTGCGGATCGCCGTGAACCGGGAGTTCGATCACCTTCGAACATTCCTCGCCGACGTGCTGCCGGCCTGTCTCGCCTCGGGCGGGCTGGCCGCAGTGATCACGTTTCATTCCCTGGAAGACCGACTCGTCAAAGAGACTTTTCGAGAGAGCGAACGATGGGACAACCTTACGAAAAAGCCGCTGGTCGCCTCGCCGGCCGAAGTCCGTCTCAATCCCCGTTCGCGCACGGCAAAGCTGCGAGTCGCCCGGCTCCGGTAGCCGCGCCGCTTCCGGCCGACACCGATAAGGGAACGCCCGCCGCGGCCCCTTCGGCTGGCCCGCGGACTGCCGCTGCGGCCGCCCGGCCGCGCGTGGAGCCCGAGGCGCACCACGTTCATGAAGTCCGTCTCAGGCGGGCGCCCGAGCCGAAGGGTTCGGCCGGGAGGTCGACTGTCGTCGCCGGCGGACTGGCCCTGGTTGTCGGCCTGGCAGGCGGATTCGGGTACTCGGCCTACAAGGCGATCCCGACGACATCGGATCAGGAACCGAATCTTACTCAGTTCGAGCCTGTCGCCTCGACGTCCCCCTCTGCCCCCGTAACGGACGACTTGGGCGAAGAGTTCCGGGACGAGTCGGTCGCCGCTCTCTTCCAGGTTCCGGCAGTGCCGGTTCCGGCCGCGCCGGTCCCGGCCGCGCCGGCTCCGGTTCCGGCAGCGGCAGACCCGGCCCCCGCGTCGCCGAGTCCGGCCGTCTCTCCTTTCGACACTCCGGCACCGACTCCGGCCGCGGCGCCGGTGAATGCCGCGCCGGTCGCTTCGAACCCGTTCGCGGCTCCGCAGTCTGAACCAGCTCCCGCGGCTGATGCTGATGTTCCGGTTGTCGCTCCGAAGGCGTCGAACTGGGCGACACGCGACAGGAAAGCCCTCGCTCCACGGGGCGGTTCGACGACGGTTGTGAAGCCTGCCGCGCCGCAGGCAGACGCCGCAGTCGACCCCGCGCTCTTCGTGACTGCTCCGGCCCAGCCTGGGACCACTGCGGCGGCTCCGGCGGGCGAGGTCGCACCATTGCTCCTTCCGGCGGGTGAGCCGGAGCAGCAGGGCGAGCCTCAACTGTCGAACACTCCCGCGCCGTTCCAGCGGCCTATCACGGATGGGAGCCTCCGCGGACCGGTGATGCCGGTTCAGTTCGAAAGCGAAACGGCCCCCGCCGCGCCGAAGTCGTTCGCTCCCGCTCCGGCCAACGACGGGTTCGGTTTCGCGGACGAAGCCCCTGCGGCCGCGGGGACCACGATTCCTGCCGCTCCTCCGGCGGCCCGGTCGACCGTCCCCTCGTTCGATCTCGGTGGATCTGATCCCGCACCCGCAACGACACCGGTCGCTCCGCCTTCGTTCCCGTCAAACGGCTTCGACCCTGCGAGGCGTCCGGCACCGGCGGCTCCGTTCACTCCGGCCCAGGAGGGAGACGCGAACGACTTCGATGGTCGGTCGGCCCCTCCTGCCGCCACGGCCGCTCCTTTCGTCCCGACTCCCGCGCCGGCCCTGACTCTCCCTCCCGCCTCCTTCACGGCCGAGCCGAGTCCCCAGTCCCTCCCCGTGCCGGCCGCCCGGGCGAATTTCGGGTCGGTCGATCCGACGCCCCAGCAGCCGCAGAACTGGTCGAACCGCGAGGGGGCCCCGGCCGCCGATCCGTTCCGCCAGCAGCCGACGCCGGTCGCCGGGAACGGCCAGTACACCGGAGAGGAGACGGTCCACACCGTCGAGTCCGGCGAGAACTACTGGACGATCTCCCGCAAGCACTACGGCATGGGGCGGTACTTTGTCGCTCTTGCCGAATTCAACAAATCGCGGATTCCCGACCCGAAAATGCTCAAGCCGGGAATGAAGATCGTCGTTCCGACCTCTTCGGTCCTGACGGAGAAATACGCCCACCTGATCAGTGGGGCCGCCCCGACAAAGACTTACGCTCCGCAGACGGCTGATGCTTCGGGCCAGGCCGCGATTCAGCAGGTCGGATTCCACGTCGACCGGACGGGGCAGCCGCTCTACCGCGTCGGCGAAGGGGACACGCTTTCGGACATTGCCGAAAGCTGCCTTGGCCGGTCCAGTCGTTGGGTTCAGATTTACGGGCTTAATCGGGACCAGCTGAAAAGTCCGAACGACCTGAAACTTGGGATGCTTCTTCGGCTGCCTCAAGACGCCAGTGGCGTTCAGGCTGCACCGGAGGCGTCGGCGATCCGATAGCACCTATTGAGCGAAAGCTCCTGAGACCCGCCCGGTATGTGCCGCCCTTCCCCCTCGGGCAGCGCATGCCGGGCGTTTTCGTTTGGGGAGCGTTCATCCGTCAGCAGGGTGCTGACAGCTGAACGCTGGCTGCTCTGCCAACGGACGAGCCATGTTCTTCCGCTTCGGCGCCGCGATCACCCTGCTGGTCCTTATCGCCCTGGCGGGGATTGCGCTCGAGAAGCGGAACCTGGCCCGGAAGCAGTCCCTCAGCCTGCAGGTCTATCGGTACGACCAGCTTCAGGATGAATACGCGAAGCTGAAACTTCGAACCCAGCAGCTCGGTGCGCCGGCGAGACTGCTGGAAGAACTGGAGCGGCCCCGCCCGCCGAAGCCGACGCGAGAAGCGGCCCGCACTGGAACCCGGACCGGCGCTCGATAGAAGGGGGAGCAAGAACATTCGCCACCAGACCACGAAGGCAACAGGGAACATTCCTGCCACAGAGGACACGGAGAGTCATTCCCCCAAGCGGCAATCGTTCTGTTTCAGAAGATCATCCCGATCGCGTTAGCGTCCGGTCCCAAAGCAACGGCGAGGCACCGATGTCATGTGGCTCATCCCGGAACCGCCGGTGCGTCACGACCCCGATCGATCCTCCGTGTCCTCTGTGAGCTCTGTGGCAAATCCTGTCGATGCGAGCGAAACCCCGAGCCCCTCTCCCTGGCGGATGCGGGGGATCGTGATTGCTGTCGGCCTGCTCTGGTCCATTCTGGCGGGACGGCTGCTGCAGCTTCAGTGGTGGAGCCGGGATCACTTCGCGCATCGGGCGGTCAAGCAGCGGCATTTCGACGAGACGATTCACGCCCGTCCGGGGGATATCCTCGATCGGCAGGGCCGGGTCCTCGCGACGTCCGTCCCGATGCAGAGCCTTTTCGTCGACCCGAGCGAAATCGACGACCCCTGGGAGTTCGCGTGGCGGCTGACCGAGGCGTTGCCGCTCGACGCACCGCGCCTCGCGGGACGCATCCAGGAGGCCGAGGGAAAACGGTTCCTGTGGGTGAAGCGGCGGCTGACCGAGGGGGAGGTCGCCGCGGTCCGGTCGCTTCGCCTCCCCCCGGCGACGTTCGGCCTGCGGACCGAGTTCTCCCGACGCTATCCGCAGGGCTCACTGGCGGCGCATGTTCTCGGCCAGCGGGATATCGACGGGACCGGCCGGGGTGGGATCGAGGAACGGTTTGCCAAGCCGCTCAGCGGAAAGGATGGCGTTCGCCATCTCGTGCGCGACGCGCGAGGCTACGTCGTTGAGGTGCGGAGCGAGACCCCCGCCGCCGACGGGGACGCCATCCGTCTCTCGATCGACACGATGCTGCAGATGGACGTCGAGAAGCGTCTCGATGTTCTCATGACCGACCTGGAGCCGGTCAGCGCCTGCGCCGTCGTGCTCGATCCGAAAACGGGCGAGGTCCTCGCGATGGCGAGCCGCCCCGGCTGGGGAGCGCGAGCGCTGGGTGGCGGTGGCGGGCCGCACCACCCTGGAAACCGACGGCGCACACGAGCTGGCGGCCCGGTTGGCGGCCCGTTAC
>JAEYWB010000482.1 GCA_023429275.1 Planctomycetota bacterium | reverse complement strand
GCTGGCTCGATCTGTTCGTCTGCTGCGAACGGCAGCCGAGCCGGCTCTACCACAACCTGAAAAACGGCCGCTTCGAAGAGGTCTCCCGTCGTGCGGGAATCCGGGCGACGCCCGACTGCAAAGGGGTGACGTGGACCGACTACGACAACGACGGCGATCCCGACCTGTTCCTGCAGTACCTGACTCCCCACGACCCCGCCCAGCTCTATCGAAACAAGGGGGACGGGACGTTTGAAGAGGTCGGACGCTCGCTCGGCATCAACGGCCCGACAATGGGATTCTCGTGCTGGAACTGGGACTACGACAACGACGGCTGGCTCGACCTGTTCGCGACCTGTTATGAATTCAGCCTCGAGGATGCCGTCAACGGCATCATGGGCGTGCCACATTCACGGAGTTCGAACCGGCTCTATCGAAACATGCAGGGGCGGGGCTTCCGTGACATGACGAAAGAGGCAGGGCTCGACGCCGTTTACGCCACAATGGGGAGCAACTTCGGAGACTTCGACAACGACGGGTATCTCGACATGTACCTCGGGACCGGTGCGCCCGACATCGCCATGCTGATTCCCAATCGAATGTTCAGGAATGTCGAGGGAAAACGCTTCTCGGAGATCACCGCATCGTCGGGGACGGGAAGCCTTCAGAAGGGGCACGGCGTCGCCTGCGGTGACTGGGATCGCGATGGCAATGTCGATGTTTTCATCGAGATGGGTGGCGCGATCAACGGCGACAAGTACCACAACATCCTGTTCCAGAACCCCGGCCACGACAACAACTGGCTGACCGTGAAGCTGACCGGTGAGAAGTCGAACCGGGCCGCGATCGGAGCCCGGATCAAGGTCGTCACCGCGGGGCCGGTCCCACGGACGTTCTATCGACACGTTTCGTCCGGAAGCAGCTTCGGGGCGAATCCGCTGCAGCAGACGATCGGGCTCGGGAAGGCGGATCGGATCAAGACCATCGAGATCTACTGGCCGACCACGAAGTCGACACAGACGTTCCACGACATTGCGGTCGACCAGGCGATCAGCATCACGGAGTTTGCCGAGGACTACCGGAAGCTCGAGTGGACGCCGGTGCCGGTCCCGAAACCGGATCCCGCGCCGCATGCGGCCTTGTAGCGTGGCGGATCTCATCTCGAGTTCCTGCCGCCCCCGATCCCGATCGATCGGTGAGAGGTTCATCCTGGCCGTCACGAGGAGGGAACGCAGTCGTGACCGCGATCCGTCAGTCGTTTCAGCGGGAACCTGCGTGCGATATCGTGTGACGCCGTCGCTCTCAAACATCTCGAGATCCCCCGAAAATGGCACGACATCGTTCCTGTCTCGCTCTCTGCTCGATTCTCCTGATGGTGTTGACCGCATGCTTCCCTCGAGACTCCGCACAAGCGGACGAACAGGGGAAGCCGGCGTCGGTCCGTGATAAGACGCCGTCGCGTGCCAGGCTCGTCTACCGCGACAGGACGCCGAAGCGTTACGACCTCACGGCCCGCGCGAGCGTTATCGATCCCCGCGCGAAGCCGCACCCGGAGATCAACTTCCTTTTCGAGAAGGATGGCAAGCCGCAGGACATTCAGCACGCCGCCGTCGACACCCGCGTCGCGCCCCGCGGCAAACTCGTCATCTGGCTGATGGGGCATAACCAGGCGCTCTTCGACCGGACCGCGAGCTACGGCCTCCATGCCATTCAGCCTCACTACGCGAACGGCTGGTTCTCGAAGCTCAACAAGGAGCCGCCCCCCGACGACAAGTACCTCGGCCGGATCCGGCTCGAAGCGGCGACCGGCGAGGATGTCAGCGACGCCATCGACATCCCCCGCCCCGACGGGATGGCCGAGCGGTCGATCCAGTTCGTGAAGCGGCTGGCGAAGGAGAACCCCGCCGGCCGCTGGGACTATTTCCTCACTCCCGACAAGAAGGACCTCCGCTGGGAAGACGTCATCATGGCCGGGATCTCGCACGGGTCGACCACTGCCGCCCGGTTCGCTCTTCACCAGAAGGTCGACCGGGTCGTGATGCTCTCCGGACCGCGCGACCAGCTCGAGCAGTGGTACACGCTCCCCTCGGCGACGCCGAAGAACCGCTTCTTCGGATTCACGCACGTTCTCGACGGTGGATGGACCGGCGACCACTACTGCCGCTCGTGGCAACTCCTGGGACTGGCGGAGTTCGGACCGGTCGTGAACGTCGACCAGGTTCCGTTCCCCTTCGGAAACTCGCGGAGGCTGGTGACGGACGGAGACGTCAACAAGGACGCCAATCGGGCCCAAAGCGCCTCCCAGCCCGGGGGAGCGGCGCTCAAGGACGCCGACGGCAAGTTCCGCCATGAAGCGGTCTGGAAGTACCTCTTCACGCACCCGGTCGAAGAAACGGGCGACCCGGTCCCCGCCGACCCCGACTGCCGGCTCGAATTGGGGAAGAAGTGAGGAAGTTGTCAGTCGTCAGTTATCAGTTGTCAGTAAAAGCTGTCCTCGAACTCGCCGAGTTCAAGTGCTCTAGCTGACAGCTGATAGCTGACTGCTGACTGCTCTCATTCCGGCATCGGAGCGGTGCCGGTCAGAGCGGGCTCGGTCGGGTCGCCATGCTGCTTGGCCCCTTCGACTTCCTTGAGCCGGACGCCGGAGAGGGCAAAGAAGATCATTCCGGTCAGGGTCACCGGGATCCACTGGACCATGTGGTAGAAGATCGACGCCGCAAAGACGGCTGGCTGGCTCACCGGGAACTGCTTGAGAACCTCCACGAAGCAGATCTGGATCACGCCGAAATAGCCTGGGGCCGACGGGACGGTGACGCCGAACGCGACCACCCCCAGGAGGATCAGCGATACCTGCGGCGGGACGTCGATCCCGAAGCATCGCAGCGACAGGTGAATCAGCATCCCGTTGATTCCCCACTGGGCGAGCGAGGTCAGCATCAGCCCGATGAGGGTCCAGGGGTTCTTCAGCGACGCCAGCCCGGCGGCCCCCGCCTCGATCAACGCCACGACCTTCGCCCGCAGGCCATCTGGAATCAACGGCAGCCGCTTCAGCGTCCCTTCGGCCAGCCGGACAACCGGCTTGGTGAAGATGACGAAGGCCAGGGCCCCGAAGAAGCCGGCGACCGCGATCGCGCCGACGGTCATCGCAACCGACCGCGAACCGGGACTGACCCCCTCGACCAGGAACAGCCCCGTCCCCAGGTAGAACAGAATCGCCAGGATGTCGAGGACTCTCTCGAGGGCGACGGTACTGAAGACGGACGATTTGGCCAGCCGGTGCTGCCGGGCGAAGACGAAGATCCGGACGAACTCGCCGAGGTGTGCCGGGAGGACGTTGTTGAAGCCAAACCCGATCATGACCGGCGGAAAGCACTCTCGCATCGTCTCGTACTTCCCGAGCGGCGAGAGGAGCATCTGCCACCGCCACGCCTTGAGCCAGAAGAAGAGAGCGAGCAGGCCGAGAAGCACCGGGATCAGGGTGTAGTTCGCCGTCGTGAACGCGACGACCACCTGCCGGCGGGCTTCCGGATCGCGGAGGAGCGATCGCCCCGCCAGCGCGAGGCAGACGACGGAGACGATGATTCCGATCGTGAGCTGAAAGGCTCCCGACTTCCAGAACGGACGGCGCGGCGATGCGGAAGGCGCGGGGGCAGAAGTCGGCACGGGAAGCGGTGGCGACCCGGCGGCTGGCGGCGAAGGGCTCAGCACGGCGCGGCTCCCGCCAGCTGATGGACGATCCGCCACTCCTCCGGCGTGAGCGGCTGGATCGACAGGCGGGCCCCCTTCTGGATGACCATCATCTTTTCGAGACCTGCGGCGGATTTGAGCATGTCGCGGGTGACCGGCTTCGCAAACTTCCGGGCGAACTCCACGTCTACCACGAACCAGGTCGGCTCGGCAGGGTCGCTGTCGGGATCGTAATGGGAATCCTTCGAATCAAACGCCGTCGGATCGGGATATCCGGCCCTGGCGACCGTCATGGCGCCGACGACCGCCATCGGTTCGGTGCTGCTGTGGTAGAACAGGACGCCGTCGCCGGGCTGAACCAGATCGCGCAGCGTGTTGCGGGCCTGGTAGTTGCGAACACCGGTCCAGGCTGTCCGGCCGTCCCGCTCGAGATGGTCGATGGAGTAGGACTCCGGCTCGGACTTGAACAGCCAGAAGCGCCGCGCCCCGCCGCTCCCTTCGACACCGGCCGAGGCGCCGACCGCGGGGCGGCCCTTCGCTGCTCTCTTCGCAGGTCCCTTCGCCGCTGCCACTTTTCGCCTGGCCATTCGCTTACGATCTCCCTCTTTCGCCTTCCACCCTCCGGAAAGCCTGAAGCCCGCCGGGACCATAG
>JAEYWB010000474.1 GCA_023429275.1 Planctomycetota bacterium | reverse complement strand
TTCGAGAGGGCGCTAAGCGGCGACAGGTAGACGACGCGGATCCCCTCTCCCATCGACCCCGCCGCGGCTTCGCGGAACAGCCGATCGATGATTGCGAGGAAGGCCGTGAGGGTCTTTCCGCTTCCGGTCGGGGCGGCGATCAGCGTGTGCTCGCCCGCGGCAATGCGGGGCCAGCCGCGAGACTGCGGTTCGGTCGGGCCTTTGAACCGGCGGCGAAACCAGGCCTGGATGACGGGGTGGAAGTCCATACCGTCCATGTAGTGTCTCCTTGTACACTGAAGGATACCTGCTGAACCGTTCAGTGGCGACCTCTCCCGACGGGGAAAAGGAGGCATCGGACCTTCCCGTTGCGTCAGTGGACCTCGTCAGTCTCGAACGCCATCCTGAAGCGCCTTGGCCCATCGAGATCATCAGGAGTCGGCAACATGCAGCTCGGATTCGTCAGTTCGATTCTCTCCGAACTCAAGCTCCCCGAGCTCCTGGCCTTTGCGAAGCAGGCGGGAGCGAAGTGCGTCGAAGTGATGTGCTGGCCGGTCGGGAAGGCCGAACGGCGGTACGCCGGGGTGACGCATGTGGACGTGACCGATATGACGCAGGCCCGGGCCGACGACGTGCTGGCGGTCGTCAAGGAGAGCGGCGTCGCCCTCAGCGGCCTCGGCTACTATCCCAACGCCCTCTCGCCGGACCGCGAGGAGGCGGAGCGAGGGATCGACCACCTGAAGAAGGTGATCCGCGCGGCCCCGCTGCTGAAGGTGGACGTCGTGACGAGCTTCGTCGGCAAGGACTGGACGAAGACGGTCGCCGACAACTGGATCCGGTTTCGCGAAGTCTGGCCGGCGATCATCAAGCTCGCGGAAGACAACGGCGTCAAGATCGCCATCGAAAACTGCCCGATGTACTTCACGAAGGACGAGTGGCCGGGAGGAAAGAACCTGGCGACCAGCCCGGCCATCTGGCGGCGGATGTTCGAGGAAATCCCCAGCCCCAACTTCGGCCTCAATTTCGATCCCTCGCACTTCGTCTGGCAGCGGATGGACTACCTGACCCCGCTTCGGGAGTTCAAGGACCGTTTGTACCACATCCACTGCAAGGATGCCCGTCTCGACGTCGAGAAGCTGAACGAACTGGGGATCTTTGCGCATCCGAACGAGTACCACACGCCGAAGCTGCCGGGCCTCGGCGACGTCGACTGGGGGAGATTCTTCGGCGTTCTCAGCGATATCGGCTACCGCGGCCCCGTCTGTGCCGAGGTCGAGGACCGGGCCTACGAAGGGACGTTCGATCTGCGGAAGACCTCGGTCATCCAGAGCCTGCGGTACCTGCGGAACTTCGCGATGGACCAGGGGGAGTAAGAGCGGATCACCGGCATGCGGAGTGATGCGATGACTGTCGCCCGTGGATTCTGGATTGTGATCCTGTCTGCCCTCGGCTTTGCCGCTGCGGGCGCGACGATCGGCGGGCTCATCGGACGATTTGTTCCCGACTACTTTCGGCTGCTCTTCCGGCTCGTTCCGGACCGGGAGCCGGATCTCGTCTCGATCGGCCTCGTGCTCGGAGGAGTGCAAGGCCTGCTCATCGGCATCGCCGTCGGACTCGTCATCGTCGTCACGGTCGCGATATACCAGTCCCGTGCGCAACGCCTCAAGGATGAAGAGAGGCGTTCGCCGGAAGCTCGATGACGCGGTGAAGAGCTGTTGGAGCTCGACTTGGGATTCCGCCAATCAGCCGGCACGTGCTGGTGTCCGGTTCAAGCGTGCGTTCGCCATCCATCCGAACCTTACGCGATCGCGTGCCGGCGCATCAGCACTGTCGGCTGACCCGCACCGGTCAGCGGAGCCTGGTCCTTCGATTGCCTGCCTCGGCAACGCTTGACCGTGCTCCGCTGGCGCGTCGCGCTTGAACGGGTGACTGGCGAAACGGCATCTCGTCGCTCCTTATCGCCGCTTCTTGAACATCGCGTCCCCCGCGTTGCCGCGTGAGAGGATGTAGGCCATCAGGTCGAGGACCTCTTCCTCGCCGAGCGGGTTGAGAAGCCCCGCCGGCATGATCGATGTCGCCGATGGCTGGATCGATTCGATCTCTTCCCGTGGGATCGTCACGAACTTCGTCGCGTCCTCCGGGTTGAGAAGGATCGTCACCTGCTTCTCCGTCTCCGACAGGATCCGCCCGACGTGGATCTGGCCGCTCCTGGTTTCAAGTACCGAGGCCTTGTACTGGTCACTGACCACCTTGCTCGGGTTGAACGTGGCATCGGCGAGGTCCTTGAACCCGAACCGGCCGGCCGCCAGCGTCAGGTCAGGTCCGGTCGCTCCGCCGTCGCCGCCGAAGCGGTGGCAGACGATGCACCGCGCCGCCGCGAAGGCCCGCTCGCCTTTCTTGAAGTCGCGTCCCTTGAGGACCCTGTCGCCGAGAGCGAGCACCTCTTCGAACTTCCATTCATGTCCCGGGCCGACCGGCTTCGGCAGTTCAGGCGGGAGATCCGGCTTGCGGGCTCCGGCCGCTTCAATGGCGAGCCGCTCCTTTTCGGGAAGGCTGTCGAAGACTTCGCGGTCGATGTTCCGCAGGAACCCGCGGTAGCTTGCGCCGCCGTTCCAGCCCCGGGCCTTGTCGATGAAGCTGAAGAAGGTCTTCCGCTGGTCCATCGTCCACCCCTCCTTCATGTTCTTGAGGGCGAAGACGTAATGGATCTTCTGGAGGTCGGGTTTGCTCTTGAGCATTCCGGCGGCCGCTCCGCCGTAGCCGGCGTTCCGCTCGAGGTTGGTCATCCAGGGCTTGATCTCCCCCTTCGGTTCGGTCTCGATCAGGTGGATCGTCTTCGCGATGACTGTCGGCGACTTGAGTGCCACCAGGAGGCTCGAGAGCTCGCGATTGAGCGAGTCGCTCTTCGCCGGATAGAGGGCGTCGAGACGTGCAATCGCCCCCTTGGCGACCTCCGACTCCGGTTCGCCCAGCCGGATGATCACGAGCTGGTAAGCCCGCAGGAGATCGAGCTGCTGGCGGTCATCCAGGCTCGCGAACGGGATCGCATTGAGCTTGTCGAAGAGCTTCGGAGCGAGGCTCTTGTCACCCTGGTGCGCCAGAGCAACGGTCGCCTGAATCACTGTGTCGACATCGGTGGCGGCGAGGGCCAGATCGCGCCACGTCTCGATGGGCTGCTGCTCGATGGCGACACGGGCCGCGTAACGGATGAACCGATCCCGGCTCGCGAGGTGCGGCCAGACGGTCTTCACGGCGGATGTCGGGTCTTCGGCGCGGCGATGGAACGCCTCGAGCTGCCGGCGAAGCTTTCGGTCGTCCGCCCCCGCGGTATCGTGGGTGTCCGCCGGTGCGGTCGATTCCTTGCCGACATAGGTGACGCGGAACAGTTCCGACTGCGTTCCCCGTCCGCCGACGGTGAAGTACAGCGCCCCGTCCGGTCCGACGTCGCAGTCGGTCAGCGGCAGCGGCGTTCGGGAGACGAACTCTTCCACCGTCGACTTGTAGCTCGAGCCGTCCGGCTCGATGTGAACCGCGTACATCGTTCCGAACGTCCAGTCGCAGATGTAGAGCGCCTTCTGGTACTTCGCGGGGAACTTCGAGCCGTAGCCGAAGGAGACCCCGACCGGCGATCCCGGCCCGATCTCCGCCAGCGGCGGGAGGGAATCGACGTAGTAGGTCGGCCACTTGCCCGATCCGCTCCGCCAGCCGAGCTCGCTGCCGCTCGTCGCGTGGTTGACACGCGTCGGCCGGTACCACGGCATGCTGAAATCCCACTCCATGTCGGCGTCGTAGACGAACAGCTCGCCGTCAGCGTTGAAATCCATGTCGTACGGATTGCGGTATCCGATCGACGTCATTTCCCAGGTCTTCCCCTCTGGATCGGTCTTCGCCACCCAGCCACCGGGGGCGAGGATGCCGACGGCGTGCCCGTTGGCATCCCACATCCGGGGAATGATCTGGTCTTCCTGCCAGTTCGTCGAAATGCGGCTCGCGGAGAGGTTTTCCGGAGGACGCGTGTGGTTGCCGCAGATGACATAGATCGACTGGCCGTCCGGAGAGAGCCGAAGTGCGTGCGGCCCGTGCTCGCCGCCGCCGTGGAACGTGGCGAGCTTCGTCAGTTCCTCGTACTGATCGTCGCCGTTCGTGTCCTTCAGCCGGTAGAGACCGCTCCCGGGACCGCCGTTGACCGAGACGTAGAGGCTGTCGAAGGCAAACAGCAGCCCCTGGGCTGACGTGATCGCGACCGGAAGCTTCTCGACGAGAGTCGGCTGGTCGCTTCCGATCGGCGACGGCGTGATCCGGTAAAGTCCCTTGTCCCCCTGGTCGCTCGCGATGATCCGCCCCTTGGGATCGACGGTCATCGAGACCCAGGAGCCCTGGACATCCTTCGGCACGGTGTAGAGCCGCTCGATCTGGAAGCCGTCCAGGGCGCGGAACATTCCCCGTGTCGGATCGTTCGATTCTCCCGCCCGGCCGAGGACCACATCGCCCCATGGGGTGTCGCCGAGCTTGCCGACGGTCCGTACCGCGAGAGCGGCCCCGTCCTTCTCGACCGCTTTCACGGCGGTCCAGGACGTATCCGAGACGACGCACTCGACCGTCCCGTCCGGCTTCGTCATGGCGAGCGAGCAGAGGAAGCCCGAGGCCCCTCCTTCGTTGCGGACCTCGGCGACGAGTTCGTTTTCCCCCGCCTTCAGGTGCTTCCGGACGTCGACGACCACCGGCCCATCCCATGGAACGTCGGACGCGACCTTGTTGCCGTTGACGAACAGCGTCCCCGCGTTGTCGCAGGAGATGAACAGCCCCGCCGCCTGGGTCTCCCCGGCGGTGAAGGTCTTCCGGAGGCGGTAGACGGTGTTCGCGTCCGGCCCCCAGATCCAGAGGGGTTTCGCCCCTTTCAGGAAGTTCTCGCGCGGGTGGGCCGCGGGCTTCACCTCCGGTGTCGGATTCGCCGGTGTGATGACCGGCAGGATCTCCGGATCCTGCCGTGAGGGCTCATCGGCCGCATTCGCGAGATTCGCCAGGAGGGCCCCCGCGAGGCCGTACATCGAGAAGCGGGCGAGTGAGCGAAAGGATTGCATGAACTGTTCCATGACGTGGAGCGTTGCGTTGGAGCCGGGGCCAGTGCCGTCTGTCTGGCCGAGAACGTTATCGATGCCGGGCGCGTCCTTCGACAATCGTCGGACTCAAGGACGCCGCATCACGCGAGAATCCCCTTGACCACATGTCCGTGGACATCGGTCAGGCGGTAATCGCGTCCCTGAAAGCGGTAGGTCAGCCGTTCGTGGTCGAAGCCGAGCAGGCGGAGGATCGTCGCCTGCAGGTCGTGGACATGGACCTTGTCCTGGGCGACAGAGAAACCGAGCTCGTCCGATTCGCCGTAGGAGCAGCCCCCCTTGATGCCGCCACCGGCGAGCATCATCGAATAGCAGTCGGGGAAGTGATCGCGTCCCAGAATGCTTCCGCCGGCGGTCCGCCCTTCGCGGAACGGGGTCCGTCCGAACTCGCCGCCGACGACGATCAGCGTCTCGTCGAGCATTCCCCGCTGCTTGAGATCGCGGATCAGTGCCGCGATCGGCTTGTCCATCGTGGCGCACTTCTTCGTGAGGCCGTCGCGGATGTCTTCACCCGGGCCGGTCCCGTGGAAGTCCCAGCCCCAGTCGAAGAGCTGGACATACCGGACCCCCTGTTCGACCAGCCGCCGCGCGAGGAGGCAGTTGTTGGCGAGGCTCGCTCCCCCCGGCTGGGCGCCGTACATCTCGACGATGTGCTTCGGCTCTTTCGTGATGTCCATCGCCTCGGGGACGGACATCTGCATCCGGAAGGCGAGCTCGTACTGGGCGATCCGGGTGAGCGTCTCGGGGTGCCCGAACTCCCGGAGCTGGATCTCGTTGAGGTCCTTGAGGGCATCGAGGCTCTTGCGACGGAGCTCGCGCGACATCCCTTCCGGGTCGGAAGCGTAGAGGACCGGATCCCCCTGCGAGCGGCACTGCACTCCCTGGAAGACGGAAGGGAGGAATCCGCTTCCGAAAGAGTTCTTGCCGCCGTTCGGCTGCACCCCGCTCGAGATGAGGACGACGAAGCCGGGGAGGTTGGCGTTCTCGGTCCCGAGTCCGTCCGTGACCCAGGAGCCGAGCGAGGGCCGGCCGGAGCGTGCGGAGCCGGTGTAAATCAGGAGCTCAGCGGGAGCGTGGTTGAACTGCTCCGTGAACATCGACTTCACGACGCAGATCTCATCGGCGATGTCGTGAAAGTTCGGAACTGCGTCGGAGAGCCAGACGCCTCCTTCGCCATACTGCTTGAACGTCCGAGGCGTCCCCAGAAGCTTCGGCGTGCCGGACGTAAAGGCGAACCGCTTCCCCTTGATGAACGATTCGGGAGCGTCCTGCCCGCTGAGCCGAACCAGCTCCGGCTTGTAGTCGAAGAGGTCGAGGTGGGGGGGCGAACCGGTCAAGTGGATGTAGATGACCTGCTTGGCTTTCCCGTGGAAATGCCCCTGCCGCATCGCAAGCGGGTTGTCCGCCTTGATGGCGGGAGCGGCACAGGCCCTTGCGTTCATCAGCGAGGCGAGCGCAACGGTCCCGAGCCCGGCCTGGGAGGTCTTGAGAAAGTGGCGCCGCGTCTGGTGCTGAAGAGTGGCGAGTTCCATCAGGTTCGAGGCTCCGCTGCGAGGAGCGAGCGCAAGTGCTGCGCGAATCTCCCCTTATTCAGACGGTAAACCCCTCCTGCGGCCGGTTCAACCATTCATCAGCGGATTTTGATAGTGCTGAAGCCACGGCAGGCCGCCTGGGCCTGCCCCGCAGGCAATTGCGACGCCGCGTGTTCACCCGCCGTGAGGGGGCACCGTGCCGTGCGGCTCCGGCTCAGGGCGCTTGTGATGCCCCGGAGCATGCAATGCCGTGGTCCCCCAGAACCGGGACGACAGCCCTCGCAGCACGACGTAGAACGTCGGCGTGAGGAAGAGACCGAAGATCGTCACCCCGAGCATCCCGGCGAACACCGCCGTTCCCAGAACGCGCCGCAGTTCGAAGCCGGGCCCCGTCGCCCGGGCCAGCGGGAGTACCCCGAGGATGAACGCGAACGACGTCATGATGATCGGCCGCAGGCGGAGCCGGCACGCCTCGATCGCCGCGTGGTAGCGGTCATGCCCCTCTTCCTCGAGTTGCTTCGCGAACTCGACGATGAGCACCGCGTTTTTCGCCGCGAGACCGATGAGCACCACGAAGCCGATCTGCGTGATCAGGTTGTTGTCCATCCCGAGGAGCCACACCCCGCCGAGGGCGAACGGCAGGCAGATCGGAGCGATGAGGATGATGGCGAGCGGCAGCGTCCAGCTTTCGTACTCGGCCGAGTGGACCAGGAACACGAACAGGACGCAGAGCGGGAAGATGTAGAGGGCCGTATTCCCCGCGAGCTGCTGCTGGTACGCGAGGTCGGTCCAGGCGATCGTCATCCCGGGGGGAAGGTTTTCCTTCGCGAGCCGCTCGATCGCCGCCATCGACTGGCCGGAGCTGAAGCCGGGAGCGGTGTCTCCCATGACCTCGGCGGAGGGGAACATGTTGTACCGCACGACCCGGTCGGGGGCGCTTCGCCACTCGACGTTCAGGACCGAACCGAGCGGAACCATCTTGCCGCTGGCGTTGCGGGTCTTGAGCCGCTTGATGTCCTCCGCCTGGTCGCGGAAACCCGACTCCGACTGGGCGAGAACCTGGAACGTCCGTCCGTAGAGGTTGAAGTCGTTGATGTAGGAGGAGCCGAGGTTCGTCTGCAGCGTGTCGAAGATGTCGGTCAGCGACACCTTCAGCATGTTCGCCTTGACGCGGTCAACGTCGGCAAAGAGCTGCGGCGTGGTCGCACGGTAGGTGGAATAGAGAGCGGCCAGCGGAGAGGGGGGCTTCGGCGGTCCCTTGGCGTCGGCAGCCGGCGGCGCCATCTCGGCGTACGCCGCGGCGAGCAGCTTGTCGGTCGCCTCCTGCAGCGCCTTCGGACCGTATCCGCCGCGGTCCTGGACCAGGAACTTGTATCCCCCGGTCGAGCCGAGTCCCTGCACCGGCGGCGGACCGATCACGAGGATCATCGCGTCGGGAATCGCGGCGAGCTTCTGCTGCAACGCCGCGATCTGGGACGTGATCGGCGGGCCTTCCGATTCGCCGTTTTTCCCTTCCGTCGGAAGGATGAAGATGGCCGCCAGGTTCGGGCTGTTCGAGCTCGTGGCTGCCGAGAAACCGGTGAACGAGACGGTGTGCCCGATGCCCGGGTGACCGAGAATGATCTTGTCCGCCTCTTTGACGACGGCATCGGTCCGAGCGAGCGACGCTCCGTCCGGAAGCTGAATGATCGTGATCAGGTACTGCTGGTCCTGGGCGGGAATGAACCCCGTCGGCACTTTCCCGAATCCCCAGCCGGTCATGGCCACGAGCCCGACGT